>DATJEM010000522.1:0-4324 GCA_035496615.1 Leptolyngbya sp. | reverse complement strand
TCTTGTTGTTGAGATTGAAGGGCTTCTGAAGCCCCGCGATCGTGGATTGTGACTTGCCATCCTTGACGTTTGAGGAGTCGGGCGGCGGCGTTACCAGATTTCCCCAACCCAATCACAGAAGCATTCGGCATAGTCACAGATCGCATTACTCTTTTTGCATCCTTTATCGTACTGCGTTTCAGCTTGGCTGATTGCGATGGTATTTTTTTTGCTTTAGAAAGTTTTCTCTAAAAGTGGGAGGGTTTTATCTTTGAGCCGAAAAGAAATGATCGAACATGAATAAGGGGATCACCACTCGTGCGATCCCCTCTTTCCGAACGATACGCCTTACGAACTATGCGCCAACGGCTTCTTTTGCTGCGTAAAGCACTTCGGCAGTAATTTGAGTGATGTTGCGATCGCGCGCAAATCTCTCAGTATTCCGCTTCACTTTCCCGCGCACAAATCCTGGAATCCGGTTCAGTTCCGTCATGCCATCTTTGCTCCAGTTGAGATCAGAGTCCGCCGAAACCGATTTGGTGATCACATCTTTGGTATCGTGACCGCCAAAGATTTCGAGTAGGTGATCTTCCATGCCCAACGTGAACGAGTTGTAGATCAAATCTACAATCTGATTGCTCCCTTCATAGCCCAAGAAGGGTTTGTAGCCAACCGGGAAGTTTTGAATGTGAATCGGAGCCGCAATCACGCCGCAGGGAATATCTAAACGTTTGCCAACATGGCGTTCCATTTGAGTTCCAAAGATTGCAGCAGGTTCTAACTTGGCGATCGCATCGGCAATCTGTCCGTGATCTTCGCTGACCAAGACATTATCACAGTAGCCGCTCACCTGTTGTTTGAACCATTCCGCATCGTATTTACAATAGGTTCCTGCTAGCAATACATGAATGCCCATTTCGCGGGAAAGAATTCTGGTAATCGCGGCTGCGTGGGTGCTATCTCCGAAGACGACTGCTTTTTTGCCTGTGAGATTTTGGCAATCAATCGATCGAGAAAACCAAGCTGCCTGCGACACAAATCGCGTTTGCTGATCAATGAAGGGTTCGTAATCGACACTCGCTCCTTGCTCATTGATCACTTGCTGAATCTTGCGAATACAGCGCGCCGTTTCGACAATTCCCATCGGGGTGATATCCACAAAAGGAGTGCCGAATTCTTGCTGCAAATACTCAGCGGCAAGCAACCCGGTTTCACGATAAGGCACTAGGTTAAACCAAGCGCGGGGTAAGGTTTTGAGTTCAGCGACGCTCGCCCCTTGAGGCACGATCGTATTGACTTCAATGCCCAAATCCGACATCAATTTCTTCAGTTCAGTAGTGTCGTGATTGTGATGAAAGCCGAGCGTTGTCATCCCGAAAATATTCACCGAAGGCTTTTCGGTTTTTTCAGTCACCAAATCCCCTTTCTTTCGAGCTTTGGCAATGTAGAACTGCACGATTTGTTGCAAGGTGCGATCGGCGGCTTGCAGTTCATTCACACGATAGTGATTCACATCGGCTAACATCACATCGCCTTTGGCTTCAAGCTGCGCCCGCTCCACAAAGTTCTGCAAATCTTCCTGCAAAATGCTAGACGTGCAGGTGGGCGTTAGCACAATCAAATCGGGATGTTCTTCAGCATCTTTGCGCGTGATGTTATCAACGACTTTTTCTTGCGATCCACGGGCGAGAACATTACGATCGACGACGCTGGTTGTCACCGGAGTATAATCGCGCTCGCGTTCTAACATCGATCGCATGACATTGAAATAGTCATCCCCGATCGGCGCGTGCATGATGGCGTGGACATTTTTAAATGATGTAGCGATGCGAAGCGTGCCAATGTGGGCGGGACCTGCATACATCCAGTAAGCTAATTTCATATCAAGTGTCTCTACGTGATCGTGCAGTGCAGGGTTTGATTGCTCAGACTGCCTTAGCATTGTCGCAAAGTTCATTCACTCGATGGCGCTTGCTTCGTGATGTGTTACGCGATCGCACAAAAGTTCAAAAAGCTGTAGAGCATAGCTAGAAAGGACTAGAAGCATTCAGCGCAAAGATATCTAGAACGATTCTTAACACACCGCATCAAACTGAAACAAACGCTTATTTCGCGACGATCGCGGCAGTTCCAACAATGGCTTGAATCTGATTTACTTGATGAGCATATGCCGCATCGCTCAACACGGGAACGGCTCGATCGCTGTGGATCGCTTCAATCTCAATCCACGATCGACAGCCGCCGTACTCCGATCGATAAGCAATCGCCTGCGCTTCGGGCAATCGAAATACGCGCAATAGCAATAGATACAGTGGCGATCGCGATTTCCACTTCAGCCGTTCTTCAATAAATCGATCGTTCCAAACATGAAACGGCGACAGCGCCCGGACGGCTTCTGGATCACTCACCTGCATCACATGAGTAATATCCGCGATCGCGCTAATCGTCACCGTTTCAGGATGCCAACCCGATTCAACCGGACTCACTTGATCGGGACGCTTCAACAATTCTGGATTTTGATGCTCATAAGTGGGATACAGTAGCACCCGGCGAAATGGAACCTCAAATCGTCCCTTTTCTTCTCGGATGCCACCTTTGCGAAGCAGCAGAATGGTTTCTCCTTGCTCTAATGCTTCGATTGCGATCGACCATTCTTTCAGCGCTTGCTTCATATTTTATCCCGGTAAATTCAACGTCGAGAAAAATTCGATACACACCACCAAAAACGGAAACATGATTCCTGCAAGCCCCAGCCAGCCGCCGAACTGACCGATCAACGCTGAGAGATTTCGTCCGGGTCGATCGCCTGCGGTTGCCACAAATCGAGAACTCATACTCAACAATGCCGCTCCCCCCAAGCCAAACGGCACACTGACCAAAAACCATCCTCTCAGTCTAGCGCCTGGATTAATCAACCCCAGCGTCGGAAACAGCACAAAACTCACCCCTTCCACCACCAGCCAGAGACCCAGTGCGGTCAGTAAGTCTTTCTTTTGCAGATCGTCAAAGGAGAAGTTATTCATCATCAAAACTTAAGGGTTTCTCAATCTCTGAGTAGAACAGATTACGATCGCAGTGCCTAGAATGAAGGCAAGCCAAAACAAGGAGCGCCCACCGAATGAACACCCACGATTTATTCATGCTGATTGCGATGCTGATCCCTGGAATCTTACTGTCTGTGGCAATTATGGCAACGTTTGCAGCAGGCGGCTAATTTATTTCAGCCCGATTTCTGCAAGTCGCTGCTGTAAATACTCGCCTGCGGTAATTTTTGGATACACGATCGCGCCGCCCGTTCTCTCCACACTCGATCGCAGCGGCGTGAGATCAGTTTCTGCCCTCGGATGCACAAAAAACGGCATGGAAAACCGTCGCGTTCGCGAAGCGCGCTGCAAGTCTCGATCTGCCGGATTCACAACCCGATGCGTTGTACTTTTTAGTAATCCATTCGTCAACTGCTGCAACATATCGCCGCTATCTACAATGATCTGACCTGCTAAATTTGGGATTGCTCTCCAAGTTCCATCTCGTTGTAATAGTTCCAATCCGCTATCCGTCGCTTCACACAGCAGCGTGATCAGATTGATATCTTCGTGGGGTGCCGATCGCAAACTCGCCGGATCAACATCATCTGGAATCGGTGGATAGTGAATCACTCGCAGGATCGTATCAGCCTCGATCGTAGTGTCACTGAACCGCGATCGGGCTTCTCCTAAATACAAGGCGCAAGCTTCGAGCAGCTTCACTGCACACGGTTCAAGCTGTCGATATAGCTGATCCAGTGTTGATCGAAATTCAGGCACTTCGATCGGATCAAGATTCGCTAAATGGCTTGATTTCCCAACGTGCCAAAACTCTTTGAGATCGGGCACTGGATGATCTTTCGCGTGTTCTTTGCCAAATCGAGTCAATCCCCGCTGCCCGTTCAGTTTCGGATCTTCATACCGGAGTTTCACTTCATCCGGCAACTGAAAAAATTCTTCAGCCAACTGATACGATCGCTGGATTAGATCGCGATCGACTCCATGATTAATTAACGCAAAAAAACCAATTTCTGCTAATGCGTTCCCGATCGTCAAAACAAAGTCGTTTTGTGCGATGGGATCATCAGAAAGAAAGGCTTGAAGATCAGCGATCGGAATAGTTTGCTGCATTGTGAGAAATTGAACTACTGACCCTTACTGCTTGATTTGCTCCGTCCCATTCGGGTTCGATCGCGGCAGATTTGAACGAACCCCTTTCAACCAGAGTAAGCCGAGATTCAGCACCAATCCACTCAAAACGAGCATCAGTGCAACCCGAAAATACAGCGGGGGCTGATCCGCCTGTCCGACCTCGCCGAATT
>DATJEM010000521.1:0-4366 GCA_035496615.1 Leptolyngbya sp. | reverse complement strand
CTGCGGCTTCTTCGATCGCTTCTTGCCGCGAGAACCGCCGTTTTGCCTTCTCAAATGCTCGAATTGCTAGAAAGATGCAGAATGCAATCACCAAGAAATTAATCACGGCTGCAAGAAATACACCGTATTTGATGCCTTCGTAAGAAAGGTTCTGTAGATTCTCAACCTTTGCCGCTTTCAAGGCAGGATTTAAGATGAGCGGTGTAACGATGTCTTCTACAAGAGAGGTGACGATTTTCCCAAAAGCAGCGCCAATGATTACGGCAACTGCAAGGTCAATCACATTTCCTCGCATTATAAACTTCTGAAAATCAGCCCAAAAACCACTTCTTGCCATAAGTCAATTCATTCCTCAACGGTTACACGCAAAATAGCTGAAATAGATTCAGCCATTTTGTATTTGCACGCAATTATATTGGGATTCCTTGACAGACTTCTTAAACTTCTCAAATTTTTAATGCGAACCATCAAAAAAGAAGCGGCAGGAATGTAATTTCCCACCGCTCTTAATTTTTGTTCTCAACGATCGGAGGCTATTCTGCGGCTTGCGGCAACAGTTCGCGCTCTTGTCCGTGTAGAACTTTCACTTGTCCAGCGTCATCGACATCGATCGTTACGACATCACCATCTTTCACCCGTGCCGAGAGAATTTCCTCAGCGAGCGAGTCTTCCAGCAGGCGCATAATCGCTCGACGCAATGGGCGCGCTCCATAAGCTGGGTTGTAGCCTTCATCAACCAAACGATCTTTAAATCGCTCAGTCACGGTTAGCGCAATTCCCTGATCTTTGAGGCGCTTGAACACATCGTTGAGCATGATGTCCGCAATCTCCTTGACCTCGCTCTTGTTCAACTGACGGAAGACGATAATTTCGTCGAGTCGGTTCAAGAACTCAGGGCGGAAGTACTGCTTCAGTTCTTCGTTCACCAGCGATCGAATCCGGTTGTACTGCGAATCCGATTCATTCTCAGTAGAGAACTCGAATCCAAGTCCACCGCCACCTTTTTCGATGACCTTAGAACCGATGTTCGAGGTCATGATCAGCAGCGTGTTCTTGAAGTCTACGGTGCGTCCTTTGGCATCGGTCAAGCGACCATCTTCCAAGATTTGCAGCAGCATATTAAATACGTCGGGGTGCGCTTTCTCAATTTCATCGAATAACACCACCGTGTAAGGTCTACGCCGAACGGCTTCAGTAAGCTGTCCACCTTCGTTGTAGCCGACATATCCAGGAGGCGAACCGATCAGTTTAGAAACGGTGTGGCGCTCCATAAATTCCGACATATCTAATCGGATCATCGCATCTTCTGAACCGAAGAAATAAGCGGCTAACGCCTTCGTCAATTCAGTTTTACCCACCCCAGTAGGACCAGAGAAGATAAAGGACGCGATCGGACGATTCGGATTCTTCAGTCCTACTCTGGCACGACGAATCGCGCGAGATACCGCTCTTACCGCTTCGTCTTGACCAATCAAACGAGTGTGTAGCGTATCTTCCATGTGCAACAGCTTCTCGGATTCGGATTCGGTGAGCTTGTTCACCGGAACACCTGTCCAAGATGCCACGATCTGCGCGATGTCTTCTTCGCCCACGACCGGAGATGCACTCTCATCTGACGCTTCAGACTTGCGGTTTTGAGCCAGCGATCGAATTTCAGTTTTGATTTCCATTTCCCGATCGCGCAGTTCACCCGCTCGATCGAAGTTTTGGGATCTCACCGCATCGTCTTTGTCTTTGAGCAGTTGGCGCAGTTCCCGATCGAGTTCCTTGGCTGCCGGGGGCAGTTGAGAATTCATCAATCGCACTCGCGATCCGGCTTCATCGACCAAATCGATCGCTTTGTCAGGCAAGAATCGATCCGAAATATAACGATCGGAGAGCTTTGCGGCTGCTTCGAGCGCTTCATCGGAGATCTTCAGCTTGTGGTGTTGCTCATAGCGTTCGCGTAAGCCTCGGAGAATCTCGATCGTTTCATCGACCGAAGGTTCGCCGACCATGACAGGCTGAAAACGACGCTCTAGGGCAGCGTCGCGTTCAATATGCTTGCGATATTCATCTAACGTAGTTGCACCGATACATTGCAGCTCGCCCCGAGCAAGAGCAGGCTTGAGAATATTGGCGGCATCGATCGCGCCTTCTGCTGCACCCGCACCGATCAAGGTGTGAACTTCATCAATCACCAGGATGACGTTTCCGGCGTAGCGGATTTCGTCCATGATTTTTTTCAGGCGTTCCTCAAATTCACCTCGATACTTCGTGCCTGCAACGAGCAGACCGATATCAAGCGTGACGACGCGCTTATCTTCTAAAATGTCAGGAATATCATCATTGGCGATGCGTTGGGCAAGTCCTTCTGCGATCGCGGTTTTACCCACACCCGGTTCACCAATCAAAACGGGGTTGTTTTTCGTCCGCCGACCGAGGATTTGGATGACTCGTTCGATTTCTTTTTGGCGACCGACCACGGGGTCAAGTTTGCCATCGGCTGCCATTTGCGTAAGATTGGAGCCGAATTCGTCTAAGGTCGGGGTTTTGGTGCGACCTTGACCGCCGCCAGATGTCACCTCAGCGGTTTCACCCAGCATCCGAATAACCTGTGTACGAACTTTCGAGAGGTCAACGCCGAGGTTTTCTAATACTCTTGCAGCAACGCCTTCCCCTTCTCGGATGAGACCTAAAAGCAGGTGTTCGGTTCCAATATAGTTGTGACCGAGTTGGCGAGCTTCTTCAAGTGATAGTTCCAAGACGCGCTTTGCCCGTGGGGTAAACGGAATTTCCACTGCTACAAAGCCTGATCCGCGACCGATGATCTTCTCAACTTCAATGCGAGCGTCTTTAAGGTTCACTCCCATTGATTTGAGGACTTTGGCAGCGACACCCGTTCCTTCTCCGATTAGACCCAGGAGGATCTGTTCTGTACCCACAAAGTTGTGACCCAAGCGGCGTGCTTCCTCTTGGGCTAACATAATCACCTTAATGGCTTTTTCTGTGAAGCGTTCAAACATGGCGTATTTCCATCACCTGCTGCGTAGGTCTGATTCTAGCATAGTGGATTTGTCCGGTTATGGCGCAGCATAACCAGGAGATGGGAGGATTACCGAACGCTGGGGATCGCAAAAAAGTTTGAAATTGTGCGTTTTACTACCAAAGGCAGATTGTTATCGATATCTTATAAGTTAGTCAAGTAGATCTTTTGAACGCTTAATAACATTTCGGGATCAATGAGTGTCCATTGTTGCTGGGTGAGTCGATCGCTGATTTCTGTCCACTTCTCTTTTAAAAGAGCCTGAAACTCATCCGTCTGGACTCCACCCCGCCAAAGAATCAGCGCATTTTCGCCCGTGTCGCTGTAATAGTGTTTACGCTGTCCTGCAACTTTGAACTGGAAATTTTCGTACAAAGCGATCGCGGCTTGATTGGAGAGTCTGACTTCTAGGGTGGTGTGTTTCATCTGGCGCTGATGAGCGCGATCGAGCAGTGCTAGTAATAGTAACTTTCCCAACCCGCGCCGCTGATAATCCGGATGCACCGCCAGAATCGTAATGTGCGCTTCATCGACGATCGCCCAAAAGCACCCGTATCCGATTAAGGTTTGATCCAAAACGATCGCAATGAGTTCACTATTTGGACTCTCGATTTCGCGTTGATAGCCTTCAAGCGTCCAGAGTCCACCGAAACAGATGCGATCGAGTTCAAGGACTTGGGGTAGCAAGGCGTGTTCGATCGTTTGGAGCGTGATGGAATTCACAACGATAGAGATAAGTAGCAGAACGTCCCTGATTGTATCGAAGCTCGGTCAATCTACTGGCAAAATATCATGAACTTATTGCTGTCAGATCCTTACGGCAGCAGCCTCCAAACTTTATTGAGTTCCGCGCAAATTTAGTTTCAGGGAGCAAAAGCGGCTTGAGATGTAACATTGATGCTTATAGTTAGAGATAACGTTAGGTTTTCTGGTAATAATCTTTTAAGCCTATCTCTCGACCTACCATAGCGTATGATTACTTCGCTTCAACTGCTGGCACCTGTTTTGCTAATCGAAAAGAGTGCCCCAGACATCATTAAACCGCTAGGTCATCACGAACTTCTGTTGCTGCTATTGCAATTGTCGTTACTGCTGTTTGTATCACGCGGTCTGGGCGAACTCATGCGTCGAATCAACTTACCTCCGGTGGTCGGGGAGCTACTAGCAGGAGTATTACTTGGGCCCCCGCTCTTTGGGTTAATTTTACCTACGGTTCAAGCAGCAGTTTTTCCCGCAAGCCAAACGCAATCGGATTTGCTAAGCGCCGTTTCCTGGTTTGGCGTTCTATTTTTGCTGTTTGTCACGGGCTTGGAAACAGATCTCAATTTGATCGTGCGGAAG
>DATJEM010000520.1:0-2599 GCA_035496615.1 Leptolyngbya sp. | reverse complement strand
TGAACGAAACAATCCGACTTAGCCGATTAGTGCAAGACTTGCTCGATCTGAGTCAGCTAGATTTGAATCCCTCGCAACGGCTGCGCTTGACCTCGATCGATTTAGTCAAACTCATTCATGCTGCGTGGCAAAGTCTTGAGCCGCTTGCCCGCGAAAAACAAGTTCAGTTTCACTACAGCGGCTTAGAGTCGGTGATCATTCGGGCGGACGAAGCTCGAATGCACCGAGTCTTGCTGAATTTGCTGGATAACAGTCTTAAATACAGTCCAAATCAGAGCGTGATTCGGATTGAAACGGCGCTGCAAGAGCAGGCAAAACCCCGGATTCAGGTCGATTTGATCGATATGGGTCAAGGATTTCCAGAGGAGGCGATCGCTCATCTGTTCGATCGCTTTTATCGTGCTGATCCGTCGCGTGCCCGCCCGATTCAAGGACGAGAAGCGGGTCAGTTGACCAGCGGCAGTGGGTTAGGACTGGCGATCGTGCGGCAGATCATTGAAGCCCATCAAGGAACCGTCCGCGCCCAAAATCATCCCGACGGGGGTGCATGGCTGCAACTCGTTTTACCGTGTGAACTTACCACGCAGGCACACCCTCGGAATTTATAATCCTTATCACTGATCCGCTGCGGATTACGAATTTTGAATCACTTGCTGTTTCCGCCATTTTACTGAACCCAGAGTAATGTAATATTTGTACATATTAGTATTTGTACCGTGCTTTCATTCTCAGCTTTATTTATCTTTCAAAGTTTTTTACATTTTGGATTCAGTACACTATGCCCGAAAGAGTGCAAAAAATTCTTTCAAAATGGGGGATCGCCTCGCGTCGGCAGGCGGAACAGATGATCCTAGAGGGGCGCGTGAGACTGAATGGAACGGTGGTTGATCTGGGTCAGAAGGCTGACCTCCAGTTTGATCGCATTGAAGTTGATGGACAACCGATTCAAGCGCGCGATCGTCCTCAGCCGATTTATCTACTGCTTCACAAACCAGCGGGAATCGTCTCGACTTGTGATGATCCCCACGATCGACGCACTGTGCTTCAACTGTTACCGCAAGGATTGCGGCAAGGACAAGGGCTTCACCCGATCGGGCGATTAGATCTAGAATCAACCGGGGCGCTCTTGCTAACGAATGATGGCGAGTTGACGCACTATCTGACTCATCCGCGCCATCATATCGCCAAAACCTACGAAGTCTGGGTCGATGGAGAAATGTCGTCTTCTCTCTTGCGGCAGTGGCGCGAAGGCGTTATGTTAGATAACCGGAAGACCCTGCCTGCTGCTGTTGATGTTTTACGCCGTACTCTGTCTAGTACCTTGTTGCGCGTGGTGCTTCGCGAAGGCAGAAACCGCCAAATCCGGCGAATCGCTGAACAACTGGGGCATTCTGTAATTCAGCTTCATCGCACCGCGATCGGTGAAATTCAGCTTGGTTCAGATCGTTCATCGGGCAGACCCGCTTTATCTCCGGGACAGCATCGCCTTCTAGAAGATTTTGAAGTTCGATTGTTAACGCAGGGAATGAACCTCCCCTTAGAGAGGTTGCCAGCACAGATGAAGGAGCAGCGCAGATGATGAAGCAAACCCTCCAAACCAATCGAGAGCAAGCAGAACGGCTAATAGATTTGGGAAATCGGCTCCGCGATCGTCGCCAAGAGCAAGACATTTCCCTCGAAACCGTGGCAGGAACGACCTGTATTCAGCCTCGATTGTTAAGAGCGATCGAGCAAGGAAAGATTGAAGAGTTGCCGGAGCCAGTTTATATCCACGGATTCATCCGTCAGTATGCGGATGCGATCGGACTGAATGGAGTGGAGTTTGCCAGCGAATTTCCGACTACGAGTATGGCGCTACCTTCAATTCAGCGATCGTGGCGAACGTTACCGGGGGCACAGTTGCGCCCGATGCACTTGTACCTGTTGTATATGTTGCTGATTGTGGGTGCGGTGAACGGATTATCGTATTTTCTCAATCGATCAACTCAAGCTTCGATCGCAGCCGTTGAACTTCAGAAACCTCCCGCTGTGCCCGTTGCTCCGATGGGTCCCACTCCGCCTCAGCCACCGACAGGCGCAAAGAAAGCTGCTCCTACTAATCCTAATCAGCCTAGTTTGAGTAAGCCTGTCCGAGTTGGGATCACGCTGACTGAAGAGTCGTGGGTGCGCGTGATGGCAGATGACAAAGTGGCGTATGAAGGCGAGCTACCGAAAGGAACGCAGCAAACTTGGACTGCCGATCATCAGGTGATCGTTCGGGCAGGAAATGCAGGCGGTGTGATTGTGTCTTTCAACGAGAGCAAAGCAAAGCCGCTCGGACAGCCAGGAGAAATTGAAGAAATGTCTTTTCCTCCTGATCCAACGATGGCGAAGTTACCGGGAAATATCCTGCCTTAAACGACCTTGGATGATCTTGAATATGATGGGGCGCGAACCGCCTCTTTTTTTTGAGTTGCTATCATTTGAGTTGCTATTGTAAAGCAATTGGATCATTGCTTAAGCATGGCGTTGTCTTCGATTTGTTACGGTTGGTTTGGGTCGATCGCTGATTTTCTCGTTTGTTCCTCAACAGATTGGTTGGAGACGCTGGCGACGAATT
>DATJEM010000519.1:0-4369 GCA_035496615.1 Leptolyngbya sp. | reverse complement strand
AATTGTTCAGCGATGAATTTAGAAAAACTTTTGCAGAGCACTACGATCGACAATCAGAAACCGAATTTTACGATGCTTGGTTTTGCAACCATCCAGTAAATTAGCTGTTAAATTAGCTATTTAAGTTCCGTAATACAATCTGGATCATCATGAGTTGGACGATTGACGCTTAAAGGAACTGCATAAGTTTGCATAGATTCGCTGGGATAGGAGCGAAGCAACGATCGAGCCTCTGAAAAATCCGGATCAAGCCAAGCCTCATAATCTTCAGCCTGCAAAATTACAGGCATTCGATCGTGAACCGTTGCTGCAAGTTCATTGGCTTCAGTCGTAATCAATGTACAAGTTTCGAGCGGTTCGCCTTCTGGAGCATTCCAGCGCTCCCAGAGTCCAGCAAAAGCGAAGGGTTGATGATGATTCAACTGAAAGTAGAAAGGCTGCTTTTTGCCGGATTGCTTTTTCCATTCATAGTATCCGTCTGCCAAAATTAAGCAGCGACGGCGCTTGAAAGCCTCTCGAAATGCAGGCTTTTCGCTGACCGTTTCGGCACGAGCATTGATTAATTTTGAGCCGATCGCGGCATCTTTCGACCAAGCGGGAATCAAGCCCCAGCGCAGCGTTTTGAAGTGATGCGGCTCTACGATCGCAGGAATTTGCTGCGTCGGAGCAATATTATAGCGAGGCTGCCACTGAGGAACCTCATCGAGATCAAAAGATTGCGCGATCGCCTCAGCCGTCTGAGTTTGAGTAAATCTTCCACACATTTTTTTACCCTTCAACCCAGAACTCCGACTTGCAAAAAATCGGAGTTCTATGCTTTCGTTTAAGTCAGAATTCTACGGTTTTTTGAACTCAGTCTCTTGCTTCTCAAAGTGGGTTTTCACATTTGTCACAACGTTGTAGGCATTCGCACCCGGTTCCGCGCGAGTCTCGTCAATTCCTTCAGTTGATCCAGCGGCAGCCTTCCAGGCTTCAAGCCCACCCTTGAGTTCTGCCACATTCTTGAACCCTGCTTGGCGCAGTTGTTTTGCCGCTTCTGCTGTTTCCTGATCGTTCGCGCCGTAGACATAGATGTCGCGCTTGAGTTCAAGGTTATTTTGTGCCAAGCTTACCAATTCATCTAAGGGAAACTCCATTGCTCCCATGATGTGCCCTTGATTATAAACATCACGCGGACGGACATCCAGAATCGTTAATGCAGGCTCACCCCATTCCAAACGCGACTTCAACTCATGCGCTGAAGATTCTGCCTTCAGATCGGGCGGAGTCGGAGTAACGTTCGGCAAACTATCTTTTGCTTTATCAATTGCATCTTCTAGTTTAGACATAATAAAAACTTCCTGTTAGAGGTCACTGCTAACATAGCGGGAAGTTCAAGTTGCTTTAATCTAACTAAAGTCAGAAGGTCAACATCGCCTCAGGATAGATTGAGGTTGCTTACTGAAATTCGGTGGTGCGCCAGGGAGTGGGATCGACCGCCAAGCCATGCACATACACGCCCCAGTGCAAATTTGGTCCAGTCGCGGCTCCGGTGTCTCCTAAGGCACCAATGCGCTGACCTATTTTGACAAAATCGCCTTCTTTGACATCAATTCGGCTCAGGTGCAAGTAAATCGTTTCAACGCCTTGACCATGATCAATGCCTACACAATTGCCGTGAATCTTGAAGCCGTTTGCTTCGCGCCCAACCAGCGCAATCCGACCCGCAGCAGGCGCGACGATCGCTGATCCATAGTTTCCCGCATAGTCAATGCCGCGATGATAGTAGTCTTTCGCAAATACGCCGTTATAGTACCGCCGAATTCCGTAGCCGCTCGTCACACCGCCGCTGTTGGGTCGAGCAAATTTGCCCGTCCAGAGCTTTTTTGGAGACACGATCGCTTTGAATTCATCCACGCGATCGAATTCAGCATCGCTGCCTTCGTCTTTCCCAGGAGCAAGCCAGATCCGCTGTGTCGGAAACGATCGATTTCTCAAGGTCAACGGAATTTTGCGGGTTTCAGTTCCGGCGGTTACTTCGATCGATAATTGTCCCGGACGATCCAGCGGCGTGGTGGGCAGCAGTGCGCGATACCGATTGTTGCCGAGATCGAACATCGCGTATGATTTGCCGTTTAGGGTTGCGGTGGGGGCGGTTTGAGCCTGCACCATCAGTGAAATGGTGTCGCCCAAAGCAGGGGATTGCGGGTTGACTTGCGCTTGGAGCGCTTCGGATGGCGCTGAGAAGATGAGTGCGATCGCAATGGAGAGCGCGATCGTGAAAGAAGTGAGGAGCGATCGTTGGTTCAGGAACACGGTCTAGCGATGAATAAGGATCGAGAACAGTTTACCGCTTCTGCGAAAATGGAGCATCAATGCACGTGAGGCAGAGCGATGATGGGGAAAGGTTGGGCGGTTGCGATTTTTGTTGCTCTGATTTGCTTTGGGTTGCCAGCCTGGGCAGATGCAGGGTATCAAATGCGGGTCAATCATGATCCAGACGGCATCGGCAAAGTTTACATGGAGCGTGAGATTGCTCAAGTGATGGGACATCAGGGCGCGGGATGGTTGGAACGATCGGGGCGCGAAGCCGAGGAACAACCCCAAAAAGTAATCGCGGCGCTGAATCTTAAGTCGAACAGCGTGGTTGCAGATATTGGCGCGGGAACGGGATATTTTAGCTTCAGGATTGCACCCCAGATTCCCCAAGGAAAAGTGTATTCAGTTGATGTTCAGCCTGAGATGTTGGAGAGGATAAATACGCTTAAAAGTCAGAAAAACATCTCAAATATTGAACCCATTTTGGGAACTGAAACAGATCCAAATCTACCGGATAGCAGCGTAGATTTGGCGTTAATGGTAGATGCGTATCACGAATTTGAATATCCGAGAGAAATGATGGCGGGAATTGTGCGATCGCTCAAACCGCAGGGTCGAGTCGTGCTAGTCGAATATCGCGGCGAAAACCCGTTTGTGTTGATCAAACGGCTGCACAAAATGACTCAAAAACAGGTGCGTCAGGAAATGACGGTTGCAGGACTAAGATATGTCGAAACTCGCAATAGTTTGCCCCAGCAGCACATCTTAATTTTTGAGAAAGCCAGCTAAGATCTCTCGGTCAATAGAGCAACCACAACGAGTTCTTCACACTGGAGCGCGTGACCGTCTTCGATCTCGATCGTGCGATATCGATCGACAAAATCATGCAGCGATTCATCGAGATACGCTTCTAAAACATTGGGATGAATATAGTATTTTCGGCAGGTTGCAGGACGGTTTCCTAGATAGGATGAAACGGACTTGACGGCTTGAGTAATGTTCTTCTTTGCCGCAGTTTGAGAAGTACATTTTCCCAATTCAGCCAAGTGCGAAGCCGCTAAGACGGTTCCTGCCCAAGTCCGAAAATCTTTTGCGGTGAAGTCTTGTCCTGTGATTTCTTTTAGATACTCGTTCACATCATTCGATTTAATGTCTTGAATTTGTTTGTCTTCATCTAAATATTGAAATAAGTCCTGTCCTGGCAATTCTTGGCAACGTTTGACAACTTTTGCTAGCCGTTTATCACTAACTTCAATTTCATGATCAACGCCGCTTTTTCCGCGAAAATGAAACTGAACTTTTGCGCCTTTCACGTTTACGTGGTCATCGTGTAGTGTCGTTAATCCATAAGAATGATTTGTTTTTGCATATTCATCATTTCCTATGCGAATTCGCGTGAGTTCCATGATCTTCAAGACCGTTGCCAGAACTTTCTGCTTTGGCAATCCAGGTAAGGCTAAATCTTGCGCTAGCCGTTGACGAATCTCAGGTAAAGCTTGACTAAAAGCAATCATCCGAGAAAATTTTGTGCGATCGCGAATCGATCGCCAGAGTGGGTGATATCGATATTGCTTCCGTTTCTTCGCATCTCGTCCTGTGGCTTGTAGATGCCCGTTTTCGAGGGGGCAAATCCAAACATTTTTGTATGCAGGTGGGATCGCGAGAGAATTGATTCTTTCGATTGTTCTTTTGTCTCGAATTCGATTGCCTTTGGGATCGAAATAGTGAAAACTTTTGCCCGATTTCTTTCGCTGAATTCCGGGCATATCATCACTGACATAAGAAAGTCCAACCGCCTGGGCAGACTCGATCGGGTCAGTTGAAATCTCGCCTGGAAGTTCTGCGATCGCTAAGTTCATTCTTTTGCAGCGTTGAATCTAATAGACAAACCGTATCAGATTCAACGCTGCATGAAATCTACAGCGAAGTATAGTCTGAAAGAGTGAGGAGCAGTACCCTAGCCGCCGCTGCTCTATCTATGACCTAAGCGGTATTAGGCAGGACTAAAGACTACATCTTTTTCGCTGGCAATGGTGCGATCGCGCAGATGTAGGGACTTGTCTGCTAGCTT
>DATJEM010000518.1:0-2485 GCA_035496615.1 Leptolyngbya sp. | reverse complement strand
CGATCCCCGATTCGTCGATAGCTACCTATTTTTGTCGGGGACAGTATCGCATCAGTTGGGCAAGCCAGAGCTAGCGCTGAAATTGATGAAGCGGGGGACAGATGCGCTTTCGCCGCAAATGAACTCGAAAGCGTTCTCGGTTTGGCGATGGATGGCAATGGATCAAATTCTGATGCTAGGAGATTTGCCGGGGGCGGCTCGATCGTTCGATATGACGGCAAAATGGGCGGCGCAAAGCGAGGAGTACAAGGAGTTCGCACCCAATTTTCAAGAAACTGCCAATTTTCTGAGAACGAAGCCGGATATTCGATTTGTGCAGTTTCAAACTTGGCTAGTGGTTTATCAGGATGCGAGTGCCGCCGGGGACAAGCCCTCTCGCGATCGAGCCAAGCGCGAATTGCTGAAGCTGGGCGCGATCGAGCGCAAAAACGAAAAAAACGAAACAATTTTTGTCGCGCCTGAAGGATTACAGCCGAAACCAAAAAGTTAAAGCAGTTGAGCGATCAGACGATTCGCTTGAGATTCGTAGCTACCGCCGAATAAATTGAAGTGATTCAAAATGTGATACAGGTTGTAGAGCGTTTTGCGCTGCGGGTAGCCCGAATCGATCGGGTAAATCTCCTGATAGCCTTGATAAAATTCAGTCGGAAAGCCGCCGAAGAGTTCAGTCATCGCCAGATCGACTTCTCGATCGCCCCAATATGTTGCGGGATCAAAGATCACAGGTTCGCCCGATTGTGTGACCGCCGCATTGCCTGACCACAAATCGCCATGCACGATCGACGGCTTTGGAGTGTGACTTTCAAGGAGATCTGGAATCCGTTCTAACAATTGCCCTCCCCACCGAAACTGTCCGCCGTTTTGGTGCGCCAATTCAAGCTGATAGCCGATTCGATGCTGAGCGAAAAATTCAGTCCAATTCGATTTCCAGGAATTGATCTGAGGCGTTGAGCCGATCGTGTTATTACGATCCCAACCAAAGGCGGTCGCTTTCTGATACTGGTGCAACTGGGCTAACTTTCGCCCCGACTCTGCCCATGCTTGAGCACTGCCTCGACCGAGATCGAGCCATTCTAAAACGATGTAAGCAGAACGATCTGCAATGCCAACACAAATCGGTTTTGGCGCTCGAATCGCTTGCGCCTCCAGGATTTGCTGCAATCCGATTGCTTCTGCTTCAAACATCGCGACTTGATTTGCTTGGTTCAGCTTGATGAAGAAAGTCCGATCGCCATCACTGATCCGATAGCCTTGATTGATACAACCACCGCTCACGGATCGACGATCGCGACTTTCAAACGACTGGGCGATCGCTTGGCTAATTTGAGCGTCGATCTGCGTCCACATCGCCTTACTTCCCTGGCTTCACAACCACACAGCCGTAAGCATCGGTCGGCAGATAAGTTTGAGCCGCTGCCTGCAATTCTTTAGCTGAGAGCGATTGAATAAAGTTGGGATAGTTGAAGGCTGGCTCCAAATCTCCGACTAAGGTTTGATAGTAGCCGTATAAACCAGAACGATCGCTCGGCGTTTCATTGCCAAACGTAAATTGATTTGCCACCTGAGTGCGAACGCGACGGAGTTCGTTTTCGGTGACGAGTTCGGATTGCAAAGCTTGAAGATGAGCCACGATCGCCGCTTCTACCGCGTCGATATTCTCAACAGGCAACTGAGCCGAAACGCAAAAAATTCCTTGATGTCGGTAGGTCATATTGCTGGTAGAAATGCTTGAAACCAAGCCGCGTTCTTCGCGCAAATCTTTTATCAGTCGCGCGGTGCGTCCATGTCCAAGAATGCTTGCTAATCCATCTAGCGCGTAAGTTTGATCTAAATCAGAGAGTCCCGGAACCCGCCACAGCAGCATCAATCGAGCTTGAGTCAAACTTGGATCAGAATGCTCGTGTCGAACAATCTCAGTAAACGGTTGTTCGGCGCTTAAGCGATCGCGCTCCGGCTTAGAATCTGGCAAAGACTGCGAAACACTTGCTTCAACAATGCGAATGAGTTCATCCACGGGCAGATTGCCAACAGCAACCGCAGTCATCGATCGCGGGTGATACCAATCTGCGTGAAAATCGCGCATTTGTTGAGCGCTGAGATTTTCAATCACGGAAGTTGGACCTAAAACCTGCCGACGATACGGTAAATTCTCAAACGCTAAGTCAGATAAATGTTGATAGGTGCGGCGGCGGGGATTGTCCTGCGATCGCCGAATTTCTTCTAGGACAACGAATCGCTCTCGATCGAACCCATCGTCGGGAATTCGAGCATTTAGCACCACATCCAGTTGCAGCGGCGCTAAAGTCGCGAAATCTTTAGGAGCAGTCGTAATGTAATAGTGCGTATAATCTTGACTCGTTGCGGCATTCGTCACCGCTCCGCACTGTTCGATTTTTTGTTCAAATTCGCCGCTTTTCAATCGATCGGTTCCTTTAAACACCATGTGTTCTAGAAAGTGCGCCATGCCGTTGATGGCATCAGACTC
>DATJEM010000517.1:0-6133 GCA_035496615.1 Leptolyngbya sp. | reverse complement strand
TTTTTCTGAGTAGCAATAATTTGTTTGAGGTTGTACCGGAAGGCAATACAACCCCTGATCAGTTATTTTCTCGAATTGCTCAGCTTCAAATCAAGGTATCTCAATGATGAACGATCGCTAATGAGAGAGCAATCATTTTAGCGTTGCTCCCTCTGTTGCTCTTTACTAATATTGGCTAGCTCTCTGCTTTTGCCTCTAAATTCTCAAGGCGGCTTTTTAGATCTTGGTTCTCTTTTTTGAGTTGATCGAGTTCTTCGCGTAGTTGTTTCACAGCTTTATCAGAGCCTGCGTTTTTTTGTACGGTCTGAATCGATTCCTCAGCAATTCGACGAACACGACCGTCTGGAGTTTGATCCGCAAGCGATTGCAGCAGCCCGATCGCTTTTGTCGTTTCCATTTGTCCTAGCGCGATCGCGACCGCAACCTGAGTTAAAAAGAACGTTTCACGCGAAAGCACTCTTAGCCGTTCTAGAACTCGTTCCAAGTTAATCTTGTCTTGTCCGCTGGAAATTGTGCCTAGTGCCCGAATTGCTGCAAGGCGTAAAGGTTGCGGCACTCCCGGTTGAGTGTAGTCCAACACGAGATTGAGTGCGGCTTCTGAAGTTTTGAGTTGGCTTAAAGCTCCGATCGCGCCCGATCGTACTATTTCATTCCAACCTTGCCGCTGCTTGAGAATCGTATTGAGCAGTTTCAAAGTTTCTTCTTCAGAAGATCCGCTCAGTCCCGATGCCGCAACTTTCCCAAAGCTCCGCAGCGCAGTCGCTTCGACGTAGTAACTAACATCACCTTTTTCCACGATCGAGCCTAATGCTTCGTAGCTTTCAGGAGTGGCAATTTGCGCCAGGCTACCGACGATCGCTCTCCTGACTCGTGCATCTGAATCGCTTAATCCTGCGATCAATGCTTCAACGGCTTGATCGAGTTTGATCGTGGCAAGCTGTTCGGCAACTTCGGCACGAACTCCCCAGAAGGAATCGGTTTGCAGCGAGTCGGATAGCGTTTTTACGGCTTCGAGTCCGCCTTTTTTGGCGATCGCTTGTGCCGCAGAAAGTCGCGAAACTGGATCAGAATCATATTGCAATTGCGCCTTGAGTTCCGGCATTGGATATTCTATAACTACCGTTTTAAGATGATAGTTATTCACATCGAAACTAATAAAATCAGGCTTCTTTTCTAGCGGAAAATAGAAGCTTTGTTCTTTCTCATGAATTCGGACAGTGAAGATTTTCTGATCGGCTTTTCCATCGTTTACGAAGCTAATTCCGATTGGAATTTTGAGATCAAAGAGTTCCGATTGCGATTGCGATACGGTGATTTTTGCGAGATTACTATCAGAATCCCAAGCGTAGCTGACTTTGAAATCAGGATGTCCACCCCGATAAACATACTGGTCAAACAAAAATGTGAGATTTCGTCCGGTTGTTTTCTCGATCGCTCTCAACAAATCAATTGTTTCGACCGTTCGGTGAGCGTTGTCATTTAAGAAAGTCGCGATCGAACTGTAAAACAATTCATCGCCCAACTGTGCCCGCATCATGTGATAGACGCAAGACCCTTTTTCATAAATATGTCGATCGTAAAGCTCGATCGCTTCTCGATAAACGTGCGTGATCAGCGATCGACGATAGCGCGAAGCATCTTCTTCTAAATATTGCCGCGCTTGACCATGTAAGTAATACAGCGCTTCTTCTTGCCCATATTCTTGCTCCGTCCACATCACTTCCGCATAAGAAGCCATGCCCTCTTTGACCCAGGCGTGTGACCAATGTTTGATCACAACCAAATCGCCGAACCATTGATGGGCAAGTTCATGAGCAACCAACATTTCTGTTCCACGATTGTCGATCGCAGCGCGTTGATCCAATAAACAACGATCGGTGAGCAGTGTCGTAGAAGTGTTCTCCATCCCGCCAAAAATGAAATCATCCACGCAAACTTGAGCATATTTCGGAAACGCATAAGGATAGCCATATTTCTGGCTATAAAATTCGATCATTTGTGGCGTTTTTCCCATACTCAAACGAGCTTGATCTTCACGACCTTTCTCAACGTAATAAGTGACGGGTTTGCCCTGCCATTCGTCGCGCAACTCGGCAAAATCTCCGATCGCTAATGTCATCAAATAAGTCGGATGAATCTCTCTTTGTGACCAGTGATAGATTCGGGTGTCTCCTTGATCTTCGATCGAAATCAATTCGCCATTTGAAACCGCAATGAGAGGTTTAGGAATCTGCACTCGAATTTCTGAAGTTGCCAATTGTCCAGGATAGTCAAAGCAAGGAAACCAGAATCGCGAATCTTCATCCTCGCCTTGCGTCCAAACTTGGGTTGGCTTGTGAGGATAAACTTCAGTTGGAGCGATGAAATAAATGCCCCGCTGCGGCTTTTCGACGTGATATGCGATCGCTAATTCGATTCTTTCGCCGATTTTCGTCGATCGCTTAAGATGAATCTGTAACTGTTCACCATCGTAATCAAACCGCTGTAGAATGCCATCAATATTGACAGCTTCAATATTCAAATTGACTGCATCTAACGTTAAACGATCGATGTGATTACGAATTGGATTGAGCCGAATCGTGCAGGTTCCTTTGTAGCTTTGATTGGGAACATCAAGGACGAGATCCAGAAAAATGTGTTCGACTTGACCCGGACGATCGGGATTGTAGTGAGGACGTGCGCCTGGTAGCTCGAATGATTTGTATCCATTATTGTCTGTATCAAGTGAAAATTGATGATGAGGCATAATGAGGTTCTGATTCTACGATTTTCAAGTTTAGCGACAGTTCAATTCATTGAACTCTCTGGACAATAACAAAAAACGTTGAACTTAAATCTTATCCATCCATCAAGCGGCAGCAAAGTCAGCTTGATAAGCACCACTTGCACCGGGGTACACTCGATTAGACTCTTCGATCGAACCCCCACAGAATGACACAACTTTGGAACTTTGCTGGAGCCAGACGGGACAAAAACTTTATCCCTGCTTTATTCAGCGCGTGACCACTCTGCAAACTGACACACGTTTCGCGAAAATTTCCCGAATCACTGTCGATGCAGCGTGTAGCGACTGAATGTATCTACCAAGACCGCACCTCATGAAAGCAAAGTCTACCTCTCAATCTTCTATCCAACAAAAGTCCACCCAAACGCCGATCGACTCGACAGACAGCGATGTTACCCTGCTAACTTTATCAGAAGCCGATGCCGCAGCAATCCAAGCCCAACTTGCCCGCACCGAACAACTCGCAAACCAACTCTCGATCGAACTAGAAACCGAATTGAACATTACCGGAACCACCATTGCGCGGGTCTCTCATCGCATTGCCACCGAAGTCGATCGTATTTGTAGTAAGAGCGATCGAATTCAGTCTTCAGGACAAATCAGTTCGTGGCGGCTGACGCTGGCTCGCTATCGGGTGCAAAAATGTGTGCATTTTTACCAGCTTGGCTCTCAACGAGGACGGATTGAACTACATAGCAATCTCAGTACGATGGTCTATCGCCCGATCGCGCCTGCTCATTTGCAACTGAGCTTTCAAGCCCGCTACACATTGATTGAAGACTTCCTACAAGGCTTTTATACGGAATCGCTCAGAGCCTTTCGCCGCGAAAACGAGCTTGCAGAAACCTATCAACCTCGTACCCGTCTGGAATTAGCGGAATATATGGCATTTACTGAGCAGTACGCAAAACGGCGGATTACCTTACCGACTCAACATAATCAGCAGCTAGTGATTTTACGCGCTCAACGGTTTGCCAGTCGCCAACCGCAAGAAATTTCAGTCGATATCGAAAGTGCGATGGAAACTGCGAAAGGCGATGAAGCAGACACTTACGGGCGGTCTGGAGTGATCCAGATGATTCGAGAACAGATGGTCTCAGAAAAAATCGATCCGTCTGAGTCGGCACTGCGCGATCGAGTCGTGACTGAGTTGATGCACTATCTCGAATCTCAAGACCAAAAAGAGTGTGCAAACTATCTGACGCTAAAGCTTAAAGATCTTTCGGTTCCCGAAATCGATGAAATTCTAGGGCTGTCTTCTCGCGAACGTGACTATCTCCAACAGCGCTTTAAATATCATGTGGAAAAATTTATCACATCTGGCAATTGGAAACTAGTCCATGAATGGTTGGGAGCCGATCTCGATCAGAATTTGGGATTGCCGCCCAATCAATGGGATATGTTTATCAATTCGCTGTCTGATGATCAACAACATCTGCTGAAATTAAAGCGATCGGGCATCAGTGATCAAGAGATTGGGCAAATTCTCAAATGCACGACAAAGCAGCTACAAAAACGTTGGGGAATATTGCTGGATTTAGCACGACAACAGCGCAATCAAGCAAAATAATTCAGCAATTCAACTTGGTAGTACGACGGGATAGAGAATCGTTCTATTCCGTTTTTTTCGTTAGTAGCCTTGACGATCGCAGCCTCCCGGATGAGCTAAAACATCACAGACATATCGTTCATTTGCCAATAAAACCTGAATCCCTTTCGCCGCACATCGTTGAGAAAGGAGGCTTAACAATGCGTGTCGATCGCTTTGACTTGGATCAAGCGTATGGAGCAATTTTTCAAATCCAATTCCACTCAATCCATAAATTAATCGGCGGCTAAAATCTGCGTCTCTTTGGTACAAAAGACCACCATGCCCATCGATTCCAGCTAGAAGCAACGCGATGTAATTTCTATAGTTTAGAAAAGGCTTTCCAAGCGCTTGGCTCACGATACCTTTGCCGTTTTCTTTGTAATCTGTACAGTCGAAATAGCTGAATAGTTCAGCAATAAAGCGATCGTTTTCTAAGCCCACTTCTTTCTGACGTATCGACAGCGGCACACCTTGTCTAAGATAGAGACAATCGAGAAATTCAGTTCCTTTCATGGTTAGAAAGTTTCCTCGATCGTCAAGATTCACAATCCCAGTTTTTCCGCTCCGATTTCTATTTGGGCTTCTAACGATCACATTTCCTAAACGATATCCACCATCACGAGTACTCGCTGGAAAGCTGAAATAGTTTGCCGCAGTTGAAGCCAGCTTTAACACCATATCGCCTTCATTGCTGAAGAGGTAAGCTTCATCAAATCGGCGCAGTGCCGATCGCAGTGGATTTCCCCGACCTGAGATAATTGTTTCGGCGGAAATATCAGGAGCAACTAATACCAATCGACTCAATCGAAAGACATTTCCAATCTCTGGAGAAGGGCGTTTCTCTTGATTATTAATATCTAAATTTCCGATCGAATTGAGATCAAACACATCCGTTAAAGTTCTAACTGTGTTGGCAACTACATAAGCGCCCATGCTGTGACCAATGAAATTCAGGCGAATTCTTTGAGATCCGCTGTCTGAAGATTGCGTCACGATTTGTTTGTCCAACTGCCGAATAAATTCGACCAAATCCGCAACGCCATAGTTTGCGGCTCGATAGGTATCCCGAAAATATCCAGAAGCTCTGAGAATAAAGATTGTCAGAATCATCACGACAATCAGGAGTGAAAAAGTTAAGACAAAAGATGAAGCGATTAGGATTGCGACATCACTAACGAGATCAAAAATAGCGATCGCAGTATTGAAAATCCCGCCAATGAGCCAAAGTAAAACTCCGAAAATTCCTGCGATCGCTAACGGTTTCGGTAATGCTTTAAGTGCTGTAAAAGTTCCTTTAAGCAACTTAAATCCGTTCAAAATCTTTTTCGCAAATCCGCCTGGAGAATCCGGCACAGCTTTCTCAGAAGGCCAACGATAGCCAATGACTATAAACCCTGGATCGACTTGATCGCCGTAATACTGACTAATGTTTTTGCGCGTTTCTTTGTACCACCATCTCGCTCCGGCTTTATCTGAGTTGTAGCCATGAATCGCAACTAGAATCTCAGCAGTTTCTTGATGCTGGATCAGATAATCTGCGATTTCTTGGATAACTGCACCAGGATCGGGATCGCTCTCAGTTTCCTCTTTATCTTCAACATTGATCGGAGCCGTACTACTCACCATATAGCCTGGAAATCGAATTCCATCGGCATCAAATTGCTCGATCGTCAGTAGATGACGGCTCATTGTGGCATTCCCCGGCAGTATCAATTTGCCGGAATATAATAGCCTACGATTTGGAGTTCGGCTGCAAA
>DATJEM010000516.1:0-5044 GCA_035496615.1 Leptolyngbya sp. | reverse complement strand
AACATGATTGCTTCCTCGATCGATCCTCACGACCATCAATCGATTAAGACGCGATCTCGATCCCAAATCTGAAGCCGAAGTAGTTCAAACCTATCGCGCTTCTAAAGTCAAAACGCTACTTACAGTTCGATTTATATTAGTGCTGATTCTCGTGCCGTTGCTAGTTCAGCAAGGGGTGAAAAATGTCGTTTTAACCGATCGCTTGCCGCTGGGGGCAGGAATTTCGAGGCAGTTCAAGATTGAGAACCCGGCTAAGATTTTTATCAATGGCGAAATGGCAGATGAAGCACTAGGAGAATTAAAGCTATTTGAGGAGCGATTGCAGTTTGAAAACACGCTGAAAGCAACCTTAGAACGGAGCATTTTGCCTGCTGAAGAATCAGCCGCGAGAGTTAAAGAACGATTGGAAGAAATCGAAGTCCGAATGCGAGAAAAAACGATCGAAATTGCAGAAGAATTTTCTAATTACAGCGCCGATGCGATCAAAAACTGGATTGCTGATATTGCCGCCACGATCGCATTTGCATTCGTTTTAGTCAGGGGCAAGCGCGAAATCGAAATTCTCAAGTCCTACATGGATGAAACCGTTTACGGTCTTAGCGATAGCGCTAAAGCATTTATTATTATTCTATTCACTGATATCTTTGTGGGATTTCACTCGCCGCACGGATGGGAAGTGCTGCTTGAAGGCATTGCCAAACATTATGGAATTCCCGCAAGTCACGATTTTGTCTTTTTATTCATCGCAACTTTTCCAGTGATTTTGGACACGATTTTCAAGTATTGGATTTTCCGTTACCTCAATCGCGTTTCACCGTCGGCAGTGGCAACTTATCGCGAAATGAACGAGTAGAGTTGAGCACGATGAAGCCTCCGGCTGATGATCAAATCACAAAAAATCGGGGGATCGCAACCCCCCGATCGCTCAACTCAGATCCGCTCTCTAGAGCGCGCCGACCGGAACCCGTGGTGCGTGACCCCAGAACGACTCCAATTCGTAAAATTCGCGCTCTTGCGGCATCATGATATGCACAATCACATCGCCATAATCTTCCACAATCCAAGTTCCTTCCGTAAAGCCCTCAGACCGAATCGGGTTGAGATTCAACGTCTCTTCGAGCTTGTCCTCAATCGATCGAGCAATTGCCCGGACTTGCACTTTTGAGAAGCCTGTAACTAGCACAAAATAATCCGCCAGAACCGACACATCGCCCACTTTCAGCAACACAATATCGCTTCCTTTGCGCTCCTCGGCTGCTTCAGCAATCCACTGTGCCATTTTGTCGCTGCGATCGTCGAGTCCGGGTTGGCTAATCGACGTGGAAAGCGTTTTTTGGTTAGAAAGTTCTGTCATTCAGGTTTAAATTCCTATTACGAAGGGGTGAATAAAACTGCGATCGGTCTTTATCTCATTCTTGCTTCCGTCTGCTTAAACTTTAGCAGGAACGCATTGCGCGTTTGCACCGTGCGAGGGTGGATCAGATGACCCGCATGAATCAGGTGTCTGAGCGAAGCATCCGCCGATCGCCAAGTTGCCTGAATCAAATCTCGCCGACTCAAATCCCGCAATTCTTCTAGCTCGGAAGTGCTGCCGCGCCCTGGCTCTAGACCATCTGCCAGATAAACCACACAGCCGAGTAAGCTCATCTCTGGACTGCCGAGCGTGTGATGACGAATGGCATCCAAAATTTCCGTATCCTCAACTTTGAACTCATCTCGCGCCACGATCGCGCCTGCATCAGCATGAAGCAAATGAGGATTCACTTCATCGATCGGATCAATCGGTAAGCCTTCCGCGATCGCCATACTCAACAACCGTTTGGGCTTAAAGTACTTGGCTAAATCGTGCATCAGAGCCGCTTGCGCCGCTTTCTCAATATCGAGACGATGCAGTTGAGCAAGCTCGATTGCAAGTTGTTCGACTCGTAGAATGTGACGAATCCGAGCTTCAGGAACGTTGCCTTTTAGCCACGATAGCACTCGCGCCCGCGATCGATCCGGGGGTGGCAGCAATCTGGAACGCGCGATCGATTGATTCACCGGTGGTGAAGACCCTTCAGTTTTTGGTGCTTTGGGCAATTCACGCATGGGTGTGGCTAACTCCGGTGAGTGGCGCGGTGCAGGGCGCGATCGACGTTCAACGGCTGAGTCCTGAATCATTAACTAGACTTATTTTAACGTAACTCTTAGTTCTCGACCCTTACGGTTGCAAGTTCGGTTTCTTCCACCCGACAGGCTCAGTTTGAGGTGATAGCATATTGGCTAAAAGCAAGCCGTTCATTGAGCTTCATATAGAACTTAAGCAAAGGTAGAGCGATGTTTTTTCACTGGTCTTATCTTCTGCTGATTCCCGGCATGATTTTGGTGTTTTGGGCACAGCAGCGAGTTCAAAGCACGTACCGAAAATATTCTGAGATTCCCTCCAGAGCAGGACTAACCGGGGCGCAAGTGGCGCAAATGATTCTCGATCGAATGGGCATTCAAACCGTTCAAGTCGAACCGATCGCGGGTGAGCTAACGGATCACTACGATCCGGGCGCGAAAACGGTGCGGCTCTCAGAAGCGGTTTATGGTTCAACTTCGTTAGCAGCGGCAGCAGTGGCGGCACACGAATGCGGTCACGTTTTGCAAGATGTTAAGGGATATACGCCCATGAACGTGAGAGCGGCGTTGGTTCCGGCGGTGAATCTAGGAGCAAATTTTGGTCCGTTATTGATTATTGGTGGATTGTTTTTGGGTGCGATCGGGGGCATCTTTATCAAAATCGGCATCGTGCTATTTGCCGCAGTGATTGTATTTCATCTCGTGACGCTGCCTGTAGAGTTCGATGCGTCGCGGCGAGCGTTGCGCTTAATGGATCAAATGGGCATTTTGCAGGGTGAGGAAAATCAAGGAGCGCGGCGGGTCTTGAATGCGGCGGCGTTTACCTATGTGGCGACCGCGTTGTATGCGTTGCTTCAGTTGGTGCAATACATTTTGATTGCGATGGGTCAGCGAGATTAACCGATCGAATCATATCGCCAGTCAGAACCGATGGGAGATCTCGTCGGTTTTTTGGTGAGAATCAAACCATCAAAATGCACAAGGCACGTTGGATCGTCTCGCTCTCAGCCAAAAAAAAGCACCGAAGCCAGTTACTCTTTGGGGCAACGGGGCTTCGATGCCGTCTGTTGGTTCGTCTGTTTGATCGTGTGCCGTTGACAGTGTGCCGGAAAATTCTAGAACGTAAACGTAGTTCTAATTGTGCCTACATATTGAGTGTCATTTGCTTTGTTGTTCTCTGGATTAAAGATCACAAAGACTCCGGGGGTAACTGCAATATTGTCAGTTAAGCGCATCCGATAAAAGGCTTCTACGTGCAAAGCAAGATCCGGATCTTTTCTAGCTGCAACAGTATTGCTGGTAACTCGCGGCGGGAAACCTACGAGCAGTCCTCCCAAATTACCTTTGCGCCCCAAATCAGGAAAACCGAGGTAAGCTGCACCCGTTAAAGAAGTTGCATTATTGCCTGCTCCTGCTCGCTGATCCGAGAACACTGCATTGAACCAACCCCCAACGATGAACTTGGGATTGAGTTTGAATTGGACTGCACCCCCTACTGCGTCCGAGGAGGAAGCGACATTGCCGAACGGTCGAGATGCGAAGCCGCTTCCGGTGCTAGCCGTGAGATTCGTATCTCCGCCCGCATAGTAGCTACGCTGATAAGTCACTGCAAGTTTCAGCGCATCGCTCGGTTGAAGCACAAACTGCCCGATCGCAGTGTAAGACCCATTGAACAATCCGTTCTTATTCGCGGGATCGTTGCTGGCGCTATCGGCGATATAGCCTGCTTGAAATCTTAGAGCATCGCTGAACTTGAAGTCAAAAGTGACACCTGCACCATTCGTCCCACTACGGTTAATCGTGCTGAAGCGCCCGAAGCGAGAAACGGCTCCTGAACCACTACTTGCGAACGGACTGATCGGATCGATCAGGGCTTCATAGTACTCTGTGTTCGTGGCATCGATCTGAACTTTCAATCGATCGCTTAAGGGAAACCGATAAGAAAGTTTGCTGACTGAAAGCGCATTGCCGCTCGATCCGTCAAAGCCGAGGCGAGTTTCGTTTGTTCCAGTGAAAGCACCACTCAATGAAGTGATGTTGTTTGCTTCTAATCGAGTCCGGAGAATATCTTTTCCAGTAAAGCTCGTATCTAGATTCAGTCGAATCCGATCGGCGAAAATGGTATTCGTTGCATCGTTGGCACCGCCTGCACGATTGCCAAACGTATCGGCAACGGCAAAAATCGCTTCCCCGTTTAGCTTGGTGGTGGTTGAAAACTGCTGCTTCTCTAACGTGGTTGTGCGAGCTTCTAACGTATCAACCCGTCCGCGCAGGGTTGCAAGTTCAGCCGCGAATTGTTCTTGCAGCTTTTGCAAAGTCGCGAGGTCTGCTTTGTTGACTAAATCTGCTGTAGAAGCTGCAATCAGTTGATTGACGCGATCCAAGCAAGCATTCAAGCCTGCGGCAAATTCGTAGCGAGTCAGGGCGCGATTGCCCCGATAGGTTCTGTCGGGATAGCCTGCAATACAACCATAGCGTTCTACAAGAGATTGCAATGCTTGAAACGCCCAATCGGTCGGTCTGACATCCGAAAGCTGAGAAACCGAGGTGACTTGGCTCAGATCGTTTTGTTTTTGTGCATTCTGTTGTTGTTCAAGGGTGTAACGATCGATCTGTGAAAGCGGTGCAGGGGTGATCGCCTGACTGAGGGTTTGAGGGGTTGAAGTCGAGGGCTTTGGGGGTTGGGCGATCGCTGGAACAGTTCCGCCTAAGACCGTTGGGACAGCAAAGATTGATATCCAACCGATTTTTGATGACATTCTATTTCCTCACACAGAAAAACTTCTACTGGCTAGATTCACTCATCTGGTATCAACCGCAGCGTTAGGACGGATTTAATACAGCCAAACACAGAATAAGCCTTGTTGTTTATCTGGTTATTAATAAAAGATTAGCGAGAGGTTAATAGCCTGCTAAAAGTTCGCGAAGCAATCAGCGGCGT
>DATJEM010000515.1:0-4992 GCA_035496615.1 Leptolyngbya sp. | reverse complement strand
CCATCAGCGCCAGCAGCAACGGCATCATCATCACCGATCCGACGCAGTTAGACAATCCAATGATTTTCGTCAATCCAGGATTTGAGCGGATGACGGGCTATGCCGCCTCGGATGTCATTGGCAAAAATAGCCGCCTGCTACAAGGTGCGAAGACCGAGCAAGCCGCGATCGAGCGATTACGCCGCGCTTTCGAGGAAGGAGAAGACTGCACCGTCACCATCCGCAACTATCGCAAAGACGGAACACTATTTTGGAATGAACTCTCGATCGCGCCCATTCTAGATGCCCACGGACAAATCACCCATTATGTTGGTATTCAAACCGATGTCACCGAGCGAATCCGCACCGAACAAGCCCTCCAACGGCAAATTCAACGCGCTCACCTGCTGAAGCAAATTACCCAAGATATCCGCCAAAGCTTAGATACTCAAGAAATTTTTCAAACCACTGTGGCTCAAGTCGGGCGCACATTTGGGGTCAATCGCTGTGTCTTGCATACCTATTTGGACAGTGCCGAAGACGCGATCGCGTCCGGCTTCGCGCTGTCCGATCTGCGCTCTACTTTTCCCCAGATTCCGATCGTAGCGGAGTACTTAGAATCAGGGTGGGACTCGATGAGCAAGATCGAGATTCCGATTCAGGGCAATTCTCATGCCCAAGCTCTGCTCCGCAGCGATCGAGCCATTTCTTCTCCCAATGTCGATGCCGATCCCTTGTTGAGCGCGTCTGAGGATCTCTATCAGTCGGTAAGCCTAAAATCCATGCTGGTTGCTCGCGCCTCCTATCAAGGTATCCCCAACGGCGTGATCGGGCTGCATCAGTGTGACCGCGTTCGCGCTTGGAGCGAAGACGAAATTGAACTGCTCGAAGCCGTCGCCGATCAAGTGGGAATCGCGATCGCCCAAGCCCGACTCCTGCGGCAAGAACGTCTCCAGCGGGAACAACTGACCGAAAAAAATATCGCCTTAGAGCAAGCCAGACAGATTGCAGAAACCGCAAACCGGGCAAAAAGCGAGTTTCTCGCCACCGTCAGTCACGAAATCCGCACACCGATGAATGCAGTGATTGGCTTAACGGGGCTGTTGCTCGACATGAATCTAACCGAGCAGCAGCGCGATTTTGTCGAAACTATTCGCAATAGCGGCGATTCTCTGCTGACGATTATTAACGACATTCTGGACTTCTCAAAGATTGAATCTGGCAAACTCGAACTTGAACAACAGCCTTTTGATCTCAGAGCTTGTGTTCAGGACGCGATCGATTTGCTCAGTGCCGAAGCAAACGAGAAGAACCTCGCGCTCACGGCTCAGATCGCGCCGGAAATTCCCGATACGATCGTTGGCGATGTGACTCGACTGCGCCAAATTTTGGTCAATCTGATCAGCAACGCGATCAAGTTCACCCCGGCTGGCAAAATTGGTGTGTCGGTCACGCTCGATCGCGTGGATCACACCTGCGCTCGCGGCAAGAGTACCGAGGCAGACACCGCTTCATTACTTTTGCCATCGCAAATTTTCGAGCTGCGATTTGCCGTCAGCGATACGGGCATCGGCATTCCTGCAAAACGAATGGAGCGATTGTTCAAATCATTTAGTCAGGTGGATTCTTCGACCAGTCGGCAATATGGCGGCACAGGCTTAGGACTTGCGATCAGTCGGCGATTAGCAGAGTTGATGGGCGGCTGTATGTGGGTTGAGAGCCGAGGCGCGATCGGGGGCTGTCCTCCGCCCAATTTTGCCGCTGACTCCGATTCATTACCAGGCGCAACGTTCTACTTCACCTTCTGTGCCAGTTCTGCCCCGATTAAATCTCTCGCACCGATCGAGCCGAGTTCCTCGATCGAACCGGAACTCCTGCGATCGCAACCCCTCAGAATCTTATTAGCTGAAGATAACGTCGTTAACCAGAAGGTTGCCCTGCATCTGCTTGCTCGATTGGGGTACCGCGCGGATGTGGCGGGCAATGGGTTGGAAGTGTTAGCGGCGCTAGAGCGCCAAACTTACGATGTGATTCTGATGGATGTGCAGATGCCAGATATGGATGGACTAGAAGCCACGCGGCAGATCATCCAAACTCAAAGCGATCGTCCCTGCATTATTGCAATGACTGCCAACGCGATGGAGGGCGATCGTCAACGCTGTCTCGAAGCGGGCATGAATGATTATTTGAGCAAGCCGATCCGGATCGATGCGCTAAGATCAGTTCTCAACGAGTGTAGTTTTGTCGCACCAAACCTGCCCCAGCCTACCCGCGTTGATTCAGCAGAGTCTCCCCCTGAGATCGTGCGATCGTCGATGCCTTCCACTGCTACCGTAGCTTCCGCGATCGATCGAGCTACCAGACCCGCTCGTGACTTTACCCACGATTCTTTAGCGTTACCCCGCTATTTTGGCGATGCTCGCGTTTGGCTAGACCAGATCCAAGCTTCGATGAAACCGCTTGATGTTCAGACTTTGCACAACACAGTACAACGATTGCGATCGTGCAGTCTTCAGGCTGGATTTTCGTCGATCGTGTCGCTGTGTGATGCGTTGGAAAACTGCCTCAGCCGGGGAACGTTAGATCAAGTCACGCTTCGAGTCCACCAATTAGAGGCTGAGTACGATCGCGTCCAAGCTTCGCTACTTCTAGAACTTCAGCAATGTCAGAGATGATGCCTCTTTTTCACAATCCTCCCCTGATCTTAGTCGCAGATGATGACAAAACGATGCGGCTCGGTGTGCGTCAAGCAATGGAGCAGGATGGCTACAGCGTCGTTGAGGCGAACGATGGGGAGGCGTGTCTGGCAATTTTTCAGCGGGTGCGTCCAGATGTGGTTTTGCTGGATGCCATTATGCCTGCGATCGATGGGTTTACCTGCTGCCAGCGCATTCAAGCCTTGAGCGGAACAAGGCACACGCCCGTTTTGATGATTACAGGACTGGAAGATCAAGATTCAGTGGATCAAGCCTTTGCATCCGGGGCAGTCGATTACATCAACAAGCCGATTCGCTGGGCAGTCTTGCGGCAGCGAGTCAAACGGTTAATTCAGCAAGTGAGATTGTATCAACAGCTTGAAACCGCAAACTACGAACTCCAGCGATTGGCTGCGATCGATGGACTCACCCAGGTGGCGAACCGCCGTCGGTTTGATGAATATTTAGAGCAAGAATGGCAGCGGATGTTGCGTGAACAGTTGCCGCTGTCGCTGATTTTGTGCGATATCGATTTCTTTAAGTTGTTCAACGATACCTACGGGCATCAGGCAGGGGATGACTGTTTGCGCCAAGTGGCTCAAGTGATTCAGAGTTCGGCAAAGCGGGCGATCGATTTACCGGCTCGATACGGTGGCGAAGAATTTGCGATCGTCTTGCCGAATACTGAGCAAGAAGGAGCAATTCTGGTTGCACAAGATATCCAGACTGGCGTGAAACAGCTTGGGGTCGCTCATGCCGCATCGAACGTTTGCGAGATTGTCACTGTAAGTTTGGGTGTCTCGAATACGATTCCCAGTGTGATTACGTCACCAGAACTGTTGATTAATGCAGCAGACAAAGCGCTGTATCAAGCGAAAGCAGAAGGGCGCGATCGTTATTGTGTTTGTTTAAGCTAATTTGTCTGAGTTAATTTGTCTGAGTCAATTTGTTTAAGCTAAAGATGTGCCTCAACTTCTAGCCTGACCATATGAACGTGAGCGAGTCCGTTACGATCGAGCGGAAATTTAGCAAGATAAGTCTGTGTAACGGCAGTGATAAAAGATTCCCGCTCAATTTCAGGCACAGTCTGAGTAAAAGGTATCCAAGCGGTTCTCAGCCAGGCGGCTAAACCCGATTCACCTGAATGCGTCATATCTTTTGGGATTAATTCCAATCGGTCAATCGTCAATCCCGCCGTTTCTAACCAAGTTGCGTACTCCTCTGTCCCGTAGAAAGAGTATGGATTGTGAAACTTCGGAAAGTAAAAGCGCCAGGGGTCTTGCTCAACCGTTTCAGCGAAGGCAGCAAGGATATCGATCGCGTTTCCTCGTCCTCCGCAAGAAATTATCAATCGTCCCTGCGGTTTCAGGGCGCGGCTTGCACCCTTGAGAAAAGCTGAATGATCATCGAACCAATGCAGAGCAGCATTAGAAAAGATCAGATCGAATTGGTTTGAAAAAGTCAGCGATCGAGCGTCCAAGCAAGCAAACGATAGATTCGATTGAACCGAATACGTTTCGGTCGCGTAGGCGATCATTTCAGGAGAACTATCAATGCCGATCGCTTGACCCACAGATTGAGCAAAGTCAGCCGTAATTTTGCCATCGCCGCAGCCGACATCAAGCACTGATTCTGAGCCTGTTAGAAGTAAGCGCGATCGTAGTTCTTTTGCCCATTTCAACTGGGCATCCGAGTTTTTTGCATAGTCGTGAGGATTCCACCGCATTCAGAAAAGTCCTTTTCAGCCTTCCTTAGTATAAGAGTCTCGCATCTGTTTGAGATCGGTTAGCTGTTGCTCCACAATTTGCAGCACACGATTGAGTGCAGGAACCATATCTGGCTGCAATTGATCGATCATTAGCGGCGTTGCGGTGTGCGTATGGCTATGGAGTTCATCCATTTTTTGCTGAAGCTTTCGAGCAATTCCCAACGCATCGCGACTTAAGCTGGTTAACTGCTGCCGCTGATAAAACTTCAATGCTCCGCCGCGCAGGACTTGTAAGGTGGCTTGCTCTCCAGTTTCAGTCGGCATAATTCGGAGTCGGAGCAAAACGCGATCGCGCTGATACAATCGCTCAATTTCTACTTGTTGTACCTGCGTGACAGGCGCGATCGGCAGATGAGTGAGATGCTTTAGTTCGTCCAATAGCGCTTGGAACTTTGGTAAGGGAACGGTTTCGATCGCAGATTGTATCACTCCGTTTTGGCTCCAGAGAATGCGACCATGCTTTTGATATCGCTCCAAAAACAATCGCCCAATGCCATCGCCTAACACTCGTCCCAATAGTTCTTGTAAGAGTCGAGCGGGGGAAAGTTG
>DATJEM010000514.1:0-3364 GCA_035496615.1 Leptolyngbya sp. | reverse complement strand
GGTCTGGGGAATCGCTTGGCTCCCGATCGCAATTCCCATCTCGATCGCAGTCCAATGGCGACCTTTCAACCCCCTTGAACTTCAGCAAAAACTACCGCTTGTCGCTTCACTTTATGCCCTTGCACCCCTAATCTTGTGGGGCATTGCTGCACTCAAGCACGTTCCCTTTTCCACATTCGGTATCAGCTTCAATCCCCATTTATTCATTTCTGCTGCGATCGGATTAGGAATCGGCGCGATCGGAATTCTGATTTTGTTCGGGGTGCAAACTGCGATCGGCTGGATTCAGTGGAGATCCGAAAACTGGGGCAAATGGCTTTCAGCAAGCTGGCTGCCGCTAATATTAGGAATCTGGATCGGATTCACCGAAGAGCTAGTCTTTCGGGGCTTCTTTTTTGGTCAGTTGATGGTCGCGACTGATTTTTGGTTCAGTGCGATTGGATCGAGCCTTGTATTTGCCGGACTGCATCTCATTTGGGAAGGCAAAGAAAACATTCCACAACTGCCTGGACTGACTTTAATGGGCGTTGTTCTGTGTCTCGCATTCGCTCAAGATGACCAAAGCATCGGACTCGCTTGGGGACTTCACGCAGGCTGGATCTGGATGATGGCAAGCTTAGATGCGGCGGAACTTTTGAGCTATAAACAAACTGCCCCAGAATGGATGACCGGGATCGATCGCAAACCATTAGCAGGGGCATTGGGCTTATTATTTCTGCTAGGAACAGGACTGATTGTTTTGCAGTTTTGATCAATCTATTTCCAAGCGCGTTGTTGATAGTTCTGCTTACAGACGTTCAGGATGCGCTGGTCGTTCGCGCTCAGATTAGAAATGCGTTCGTAGCCTTCAAGACTGACCGGTGCGAGAACGGGATTGCCAGCCGATGCGACTGAACCGCTGCGCTCAGTTCCGATAATGTAAGGATTTTCAGAACGATCGTAGCTATCAATGACGGTGAGCGAAAGCTGTTCGGGTTCAACTGAGCCGTAGGTGCAATCGAACGACGATCGCGGCATATAAAGCGCACCTAGCAGCTTACCCTGCCGTGCCTCAAACACAAAATAGCCTTTGCCAATCTGATCCGGTTGTGCAGATTGCCCATACAGGTAAACTCCATCCGGCAATGTAGGGGCTTGCGCGATCGTGGTGGATTGCGGTGCGGTTTTTGCCAGATTACGGGGAGCAGCTTGAGCGGGCGCATTCGTCGCCATCAGACCCGTGAGCGCGAGGGAAAAGCCTGCAATCATCGGAGCCGCCTGTTTGACAGGAGCGAGGAGGTAAGTCGTAAATGCGTTCATAAAATGCCCTCTCATTTGATTCTCAATTTAATAAAGTCGTCAGCAGGGGTAAAAAGGTTGTGTTATTTCGCCAGATCCACTAGGGGGCTAGTCACTAGCTTGCAACACGCTCTACGTATTACTACTCCCTCTAAGGAAGTCATTTCGGAAAACGTCAGGTAGAGATTGAAAAAGTTTCTGGATGGACTTTGGGGCGGACATAGAGCAAGAAAATGAACGATCTGTAGAGCGAAACATGACTTCAAGCGACAGCAAAAAATCAGGCTGAACTTGCTATATAACTATCAAACCATTCCTGATGAGATTGAATGATCGGGTAAAGTGACAGTCTGAGTTCTGGCTGTTGAGGGCAATCAGTCTAATGTCTGAAAAGGCAGTAGCGCTTTACCTTTCTCAACGAACCAACTTCTAAAAACGGTAAATTCTCACTTAATCTACCATGCAGAATTAAGTAAAACGATTTCAGCAATAATCGTTAATCTGAGGTTAAATCGCTTAACAGTGATGGAACAATGTAGCTCACAAATCGAGCAGTCCGGGCGGGGGGGTGATCTCGATTCGCTGCTGTTCTAGGTCAACAATTGGCACGATCGCTTCGACAAATGGGATCAAAATTGGCTTGGTTTTCTCCCCTTGAGGTGTGATTTTCGCAACTTCTAGTAAGTCATGCCCTGCCGGAATCACATCCGTAACGGTACCGATTAATTCTTGGGTCAATTGCTCGTAGACAGACAATCCAATGAGATCAGCGACGTGAAATTCGCCTGCTTCGAGTTCGAGTCGATCGCTTTCAGGAACCAACAATTTACAGTCTTTGAGCGATTCAGCAGCGGTACGATCGCAGATTCCTTTGAGTTGAATGATGTAAAGTCCTTTGCCGTTAAGATAGCGTCCAGAAATGAGTTCGATCGCTTCTGGCTCGGTTTGATTGGGACGCAATAACCAACGCTGCCCTGGTTCTTCAAATCGTTCTGGAAAATCTGTGCTGGGATAAACGCGCAGTTCTCCTTTCAAACCTTGAGCCGCGACGATTTTGCCGATTTCTAAGTAACCCATGCGTTCTAACTTTGATAAACTTGCTGTGCAACCTGCGCGAGTCGTTCCATTGCGGTTTGTAACTCGATATCGGTTCCCGTGAGGCTAATTCTTAAGCATTGCTGTTTGTGTTGCCACTCGTCGTGTAAACCTGGAAAGAACGTGCTGCCGGGAACAACAATCACACCGACTTGTTTGAGTTCTTGATAAAACTCCCAGTCAGTGATGGGCAAATCTTCGAGCCAAAGCCATGCGAAAATTGCGCCTTCTCCACGATGTAAAAACCACGGCATCGATCGCGGCATTGTTCGATCGAGCGTAGCTTCGACAATGGCAATTTTGCGCTGATAAAACGGGCGGATGATATTTGTGGCAATGTTTGCCAGCTGCCCGGAATGGATGGCACGGGCTGCGATCGCTTGTCCGTAGCGGGGGGAGTGAATACAGAGATTGGTTTGGAAGGCTTCGAGAGTTTGAATGATTTCGGGTTCGCCGATCGCGATGCCGATCCGTTCTCCCGGCAATCCAGCTTTCGATAAGCTCATACAGTGAACGATGTTGCCGCCAAACATCGGAGACATTTCGGTGAAGTTCAAGGCTGGAAACGGCGGCGCGTAAGCGGAATCGATCAGAACCGGAATATCATGAATGGCTGCAAGTGAAGTAATTTTATTCACTTCGTCATCGCTTAAAACGTTCCCTGTTGGGTTGCAAGGACGAGAGAAAATCACACATCCAGTCTGCTCATTGATCTGTAATTGATTGAAGTTGGGACGATATTTAAATCGATGATTTTCCTGATCGATTTCTAGTTCCGGTTTATAGGCGATTAGGGCTTCTGGAGTAAGCGTGACCCCTCCATACCCGGTATAGTCTGGACTGAGCGGCAGAACAATTTTTCGCAGTTCTCCGCTCGCCGTATAGCCCCCAAATGCATTTGCCGCATAGAAATAAAGGCTCTGGCTGCCGGGCGTGATCAAAACGTTACGATCGCTCAAACTCAGTCCATATCGCTGATTAAATTCTGCCA
>DATJEM010000513.1:0-5004 GCA_035496615.1 Leptolyngbya sp. | reverse complement strand
TTTACCTTTGTCGTTTGAGGTGCGCTGATGTAGCCGAATCGCAACGGTAAAAAATAGCTCATTCGTGATTGCGTTTTTATACTGACGATCTTTTCGCCACCACATCCCGCCGCCGCATTTTGAATCCCATCCGGTTTGCATATCTTTGAAGATCGCTTTGGCGGTATTGAGATAGCGAGTTTCGCCCGTCAGATCATACGCCTTGATCCACGCCAACGCCCACCAGCCCTGATCATCATACACATCTGCTTCTGTAAACCGAGTCGCTTTTTGCTTCTCGTAAGTGTTGGCAATCACATGATGATAAGTCGGCTGCTTGCTAAAGCTAGAATAATCGATCGTGGTTGCGAGTGCATTGGCTGAATTCCACCATCCGGTTGAGTTCCAGAGTCCAGTGGAGGTGCTATAAAACAATTGAAGTGCTGCCATTCCCGCTGCGGCGGCTTGACAAACTCCGGGTAAAACCATAACCGAACTTCTCCCTAAGTCTGTATCAATGTTTACTAGGTCACACAGAGTCACACTAGGTCACAAAGACTTTAAGGATACTGCCCTAAGTTATTTCTTCAACATCGATTAAACAATAACCGCTACTCTTTTACGGCATGTTGCTTTAATTCGCTTAGTGAAATATATTCGAGCGCTGCTGCTTGAGTGGCGGCAAGCACAACGGGCGGCGCGACTCCAGCGTCGAAGGCTTCTTTCCAGCGAGCGGCACACAAACACCAGCGATCGCCGGGTTTGAGTCCGGGAAAATCGTACAGCGGCTTGGGAGTGCTGAGGTCATTGCCGCGTGATTTTGTGAATTCTAAAAATTCTTCGGTGAGATGAGCGCAGACTACATGAATTCCGGTATCTCCAGCGCCGGTGCTGCAAAACCCGTCGCGGTAATATCCTGTCATCGGTGATCGGCAACAGTTTTCCAGTTCGTTGCCCAAGACATTTCTAGCGCGCGTAATCATGGTGAAATCTCCTCTTGTCGTGCGTTTAGTTTTCTAAGCTTTGCTGTAGCGCGTCTTCCCTAAATCCTACCGATACAGCTTGACCATTTTTAACAAACAAAGGGCGCTTGAGCAACATTGGATCTTTCGCAAAAGCTTCGACCCATTGTGCATCTGTCCAGGTTTGTTTCTCTTGTGCGATCGCGCGATAAGACTGCCCCGATGTGTTTCGCATCGGTTTGACTCCTAGTGCAGTAACCCAGGATTGGATTTGCGCCGCAGCGGGTGGATGTTCTTTGGTATTGATGAAGTCATACGCGATCGCATGATTTTCGAGCCACTTGAACGCCTTTTTACAGGTTCCGCAGGTAGGAATACCATAAACTTGGAGAGACATTGATTCTAAACCTTCGCTGCACTGCTCTTTATCCTAAAGCAGAACATTGACTAAAACCCAATACAGCACCAACGTCCCAATAATCCCAACCCACAATTTTGCTTGATTCATAATTGCCTCGCTTTTATTTCTAGTTTCCAATAGTAGAGGTAAGGGTGGACTCTACCAGAAGAGCGAGTCTTGCTCAATATTCGACATCAATATTCGACATCAATGTTCGACAAGCTGCCGAAATCGTCGATCGCTCATAATTTTCTCAAATTCTGGATCGCTTTTGGCATCTTCTCGATAGCGCGGATTCAGCCGAATGGCTTCTTCCAGATTTTCGATCGCGGCTTGGCTATGTCCCTGAAGTGCGTAACAGATAGCTTTGTTGTAGTAAGCGGGTGAGTATTTTGGCTGAATGTCGATCGCGAAGTCAAAGCTTTCTAAGGCATCGCGATCGCGCTCTAGTTGAACTAACAAATAGCCGCGATAGTTCCAAACTTTGTAGGCTTCCGAGTTCAGTTTCAGTGCTTGATCAAACGAAGCTAAAGCCTCCGAGTAGCGCCCTAACATTTGCAGGGCTAGACCTCGATTTAACCAGGCAATTGCATCGTCGGCGCGAATTTCAACGGCTTGATCGAACGATCGAAAGGCTTCTTCGTGTCGTTGTAATTTGCCTAGCGCCACGCCGCGATCGCACCAAGCTTCAGAGTAGTTGGGTTCAAGCTGAATCGCTCGATCGTAGGATGCGATCGCTTCTTTGTACTGTTTCAATCGTCCCAATGCTAACCCTCGTCTGAGCCAGAGTTCGGGATTGTTCGATTGCTGTTGAATCGCTCGATCGTAGTGGGCGATCGCGGCTTCAAATTGACCGGATTTAAACAGTGCTTCCGCTGGCTCAAAGTCGGCGTTTTGTTCAATCGGTTCGAGCGGCGATGCTTCCGTGGATTGGGTTTCAACGGGTGCAGGTCTACGATTTTGTGCCTGTTCGCGGAGTCCTGAAAGTTGAGAAACAAACTCGATCTCCAAGTTCTGAAGCTTATTAAAAATGGCTTGTTTTTGCTGCGTTGCATCAGATTCTAACAACCGTAGCTTATCGAGGAAATTCGTCCGCCCTTGCAGCACCGTAGATTCTGATTCTGATATCTTCGATGTTAGTTCAGCTTCTTTCTGATCAAGATTTTCCTGCACTTGTTTTTGGTGCTGCTCCATGTTCGATCGAACATCCGCTGCATGACTTGAAAGATCGGTTTCTAACTGTGCTTCCAGTTGATCCATGCGTTGACGAACTCGATCGCGATGTTGCTCTGTGTCCGTTTGGTGCTGCTCAATGTTCGATCGCACTTCAGTTGCATCCTGCAAGAAATCGGTTTCTAGCTGCTCCATGCGTTGACGAATTTGATCGCGCTGCTGTTGGGTATCGGTGTGTAATTCTGATAGCTGTACCGCAAATTCTGTTCTAAGCTGCCTGAGATTTTCGAGCAGTTGATTTCGCTGTTCTTCAACGTTCGATTCAGTTTCAGCGAATTTAGCAGCGGAGTCTTTTTCTAATTGCTCTAAGCGTTGCAGAATTTGATCGCGTTGCTGTTGCGTATCGGATTGTAGTCGATCGAGATGCGTGGCGAACTGATCCTGCGATTGGGCTAAATGAACTTGAGTCAGTTGTTGCTGCTGAGTGGCAAACGCTTCGATTCCATCCAACTGCGAGATTAATTGATCATGTAAATCGCTGAATTGATTGGCTGCGATCGCGGTCTGTTGATCAGCATCCGCTTGCAGCATCAGTAAATGAGCCGCGAAACCTGAAGAGAGTTTTTCTAATTCTCGTTTGGATAAATTGACTTGCGTTTCGAGTCCGGCTAACAGTTCCGACTGCGATCGAGATAGCTGAGAAGTTAAGCCAGTTAGATTTTCTGCGTCTTCGGAAATTCTGTACTGTAGTGCTTGAACTTCGTGTTCGAGTTGTTGAATCACGTCGCGAGAGTGCTGAATCTTGCGTTCCGCTTCCTGTTGCACATCCTGTAGCTGATGTTCTACTTCTGATAGATGCTGAAGCTGCGCTAGACCACGATCGACAATTTCTCGAATAATAATTCGTCGCAATCGCCACATTCCGATCAGCAGCGCGATCGGAAAGACCGTTAAGGTAATCAGCGCCACATTTAGCAACAAACTTGAACGAGTCAAAGCGCGATCGATTTCGGATTCGACCTGCGATCTCACCTGTTCTTGTTGCCGGAGTTGGATCGGATCTGGCGATTGGGTTACTTGTGATTGAGTTGCTTGTGATTGAGTTGCTTGTGATTGAGTTGCTTGCGACTGTGCCCGAACCAACTTGATCGAACTCACCGGAGCGGAACAGACAAGCAAACCACCTAACAGCAAGGCAAATACTGATTGATTCTTTCTCTGCATAACGAAATCCGCTCGATCGATTCGGGACTGATACTACTGTCCAATTTACCAAGTTCACCGGAAATCAGCAGAAATTGTCTGAATGTTGCCTTTTGGTCGTTCCCCTAATAACCATCCACCGACCAATGAGGCGGGTCATACTCTAGCTTGTACACGCCATAGGTCGCGCCTACATCCCATAGTTGCGGATTGTCATTGCCATCAGTGGGAGTGCCGATCGTCACGGTGTTGCCATTTCCGTCCCGAATTTTCATCGGTGCTTTCCAACTAATAATCCAGTCGATCGCCAGTGCTTGCGTATGTCGAGATTGGAGCGCTGCCGGATTGCTGCCAATATCAAACGCATTCACCATATCCCGCGCGGCTTGATAAGAAATGGCATCGGTATAATGCACCCAATCGATATCTACCCCAATCATCGACGGTACATCCCACGGAGCCACATCCCGATTGTTTAACTGCACCGCATAGTGCATCATATAAGCCCGCTGCGGCGGTCGATAGGTATTGGTGACAGTAATGGTCGCTCCCGCATCCCGCAAGGCTTTCTCAAACGCTTGAACTCTTTGGCGAAACGGAGAAGCGAGATCTGCGATCGAGCTACTTGCCGGAAAAAATCTCACCCACTGTGCGCCGCTGAGTCTTGCTCTTTGCCGTCGAGCGTACTCAGTTAAAATCGCTAATCCTGTTGCATAGTCGGCTCCCAATTTTTGTTTGGTTGCTGCCGAGAGTTGAGCATCTAAACGCGGACGAAAATTAATATCAATCACCTTATAGGCTTCAGCCATGCCTTTAGTACTCCACAAGCCGAAATTGCCATCGACTCCCAAAGGGGGATTCAATCCCCCGATCGCGTTCAAACCCTGCTGAAGATCGCGAATTTCTGCTGTCCCGTAGTTCAGATAGCTCAACAGCATCATCGGTGTCAGATTCGCCACTCGGTAAATAAAACCTTGTGATAGGGCTTTGGTGTAAGTTCCATTACCAACCACTCCATCCGCGACCAGCCCATTTTTCTGCTGATAATCTTTCGTGACTTGGTTGGTAACATTGCCAAAGCCGTTATCCACCGCTCCGATCGGGTAATTTTGGTCTTGTAAAAATCGCTGCCATGCACCCACGGCAGTCCCCGTCGAGCCAAGCCGAATCGTGGGAAGTTTTAGCGCATTGATACTAAATGCCATGCTGTACTCCTAAAATCAATGCAGGCGTTCTGAAGTGCGCCTCGAAATTTACCACATTGAGCGCAGTAAAAGGTTGATGTAA
>DATJEM010000512.1:0-3845 GCA_035496615.1 Leptolyngbya sp. | reverse complement strand
GAACTGTAATCGATGAAGTCACACCGAAGCGCTTGGATCAGATCACTCACGGTGCCAACCATCAAGGGATCGCGGCTCAAGTGGCAGCTTACGAATACACTGAACTCGGCGATCTGATTGTTCGAGCGAAAGCGGCAACCGATCAACCGGTGATTATTGTGGCGGATAGCATTACTGATCCCCATAACTTAGGGGCAATCATTCGGACAGCGGAAGCATTGGGAGCGCAAGGGATCGTGATCCCGCAGCGTCGTGCAGTCGGTGTTACTTCAACGGTGATGAAAGTGGCAGCAGGCGCGATCGAAAAGCTTCCCGTTGCGAGAGTAGTGAATCTTTCTCGTGCATTGGAAGACCTCAAAGCCGCCGGATTCTGGATCTATGGAACTGCTTCCGAGTCGAGCCAACCGATTCATACCGTAAAATTTGCTAAAGCTTCGGTGTTGGTGATTGGGGCAGAAGGGGAAGGTTTAGGAATGATGACGCAGCGCGGATGTGATGTATTGGTTTCGATTCCGCTTCAAGGCACAACCCCAAGCCTTAACGCTTCAGTTGCCGCAGGCATGACAATGTACGAAGTATTCCGCCAAAGATGGGAAAACACGATTCACTTAGACGGATTTAAGCCTTCGATCGCATTGAAAAATCAAGTTTAACGGGTTATAAGTGAGTTTGAATTCCGGTTTTGGAACATCAAACACAGCAATCACCTAGTGTTCTGGTACAAGATTGAGATTGATGCGGTACTGTCTTCCTACTTCAGCAATGTTTGCTCTAACGATGTTGGCGCTGTGTGCAGGTAATTCTTTGATTGAATCAGCAAGCTTATGAATGAACTCTTGACAAATTTTCTTAACGCGATCGGATTTGCTTGGTGGGTTGAGGTGACAACCGATAGCCCTCGGTGTGTCTACTATTTTGGTCCTTTTCTCGACAAGAAAATGGCTCAGACCTATGAAGGTGGTTATGTCGAAGACCTTCAGCAGGAAGGCGCAACGAACATCAAAATCAACATCAAACGCTGCAAACCATCGAATTTAACGATTTACGATGAGAGAGCAGATGTGGGATTTAGCCTGTCGAATGTATTAAGCGGTCAGCATTAATCGGGATCTCGGTCGTGGGTTAGGCTGAGGACGTTGGGGATCTGGAGAGATGGGGAGAAATTGAGATCGCGATCTCCCTATTTTCCCACTCCCCGTTCGCTCGACTGACCATAGGCTTCAGGATGTCGATCGAGCCATTGATCCACATCCGCCAAAATTGATTCTGGAACTTCCCACGGCAGCAAATGGGCAGTATCTGGATAAACCTTGTATTCGCAGTTGAGTAAATGCTTCGCAGTTTCGACACTAGAAATTGCGGTGATATGTCGATCGTGTTCTCCCGCTAACATCAGCACCGGACACGCAATTTTTTCAAAGTTTTGCACGCGATAATACCCTTCGCTCAGTGCTGCATTTAGTGCTCGATTTGCCGCAATCGAAGTATTGAGAAAAGCATACACAGCATCACTTGCAATGTATTGATAAGTTGCGGGCGTATGCTGCTGGATTAAATAGCGAAACAACGATCGTTTGGCAAAAGTATCAATGTTCCACTGCCATCCCGGTTTGATCACATTCAACACTCCGGCGACCGCAGTGTAAACGTTATCCTGCAAACTAATTCGTGGATGATCGCCCCACGGACGCGCAGAAGTAGCAACGAGAATCAATCCACTCACTTTTTCTGGGAAACGAGCCGCCAGTTCTAGCGCAATGATCCCACCGAGCGACCATCCGAGAACTAAAGCGCGATCGATTCCCCATTGCTCCAATACACCTTGCAGATCATCTAAGTGATCCAGCATGACAAAATTTTTGCGGGTTTTCGATTGACCGTAGCCACGTAAATCTGGCGCGATCGTTTGAAATCGTTTCGATAAATGCTGAGTAAAAACGCTCATACTGCGACCCGATCCCGGATGCCCGTGCAGACATACGATCGGATACCCGCTTCCCTCAATCCATACCTTCAATGAAAATCGATTCATCTCTGCCTCCAATTCCGATTTCCCATTCCCCCTCTTCGTTATGATTAGAAACGAGTACTCCCAAACAAATTAGTGTTATGGCAACGGAAGAAACCAACCCTCAAGGTGAATCGGATCTCCCAGAAAAAGTGAATGAGGACACCCCTGAAGTCATCAAAGAGAACATCCACGGCAACTCAGACCCCAAAACTGCGGAAGTTCCGACCGCAAATGCGCCTGATCCCACTGCCGTAAACGCTGGAGACAATCCTAACGCAGTCTCACCCAACGCTGGAAAGACTCCGAAGGCAGATACGCCCACCGATGAAGCGGTTAAACCCGCGAAAGCGAAGAAAGAAAAAGCGCCAAGCGTTGAAGATAAACCGTTTGGGGAGTTCATCCAGCAAGATTACCTGCCCGCCCTGAGACAAGGGTTAGAGAAACTGGGAACCCGATCGCTAGAACTCAATTTCGAGAAGCGCAAGATTCCGATCAAAGGATACGCTCAAGCCCCTGAATGCTGGCAAGTCGTTGGCAAGTGGCAACCAAGCTACAAGCAGCTTCGAGAATTCAACATCTATTTCTTTGATGAAAATATCAGTGGTTTGAAAGGGTTTGCTTGTGCAGAAGGCGATCTCTTAAGCACAATGGAATCGTTTTTAATTGATGAGCGCAGAGTCTCCCTGGGTCTTTTAGTGTTCGGCGCGGTTCAACGATTGAACGGTCAGAAATGGCTGGAACGGAACTAAGTTAGAAGCCCTTGACCTTGTTCAAATCAAGGGCTAAAACGAATTTGAATGGAGCTAGAAGCATTACTAGAACAGCGTCGATTGATTCGAGCGATCGGGTTTGATGATGCACCGTTTGTTCGACGATCGAGTGAACCTGTGGCGATCGCAGGAATTGTTTGTGCGGGGACGCGATTTGAAGGAATGCTCTGGGGGCAGATTCAACCCGATGGATGGGACGCAACCGAGACGATCGCGAGTATGCTTTTAGACAGCAAATTCTTACCGCAAGCGCACATTGTGCTATTGGATGGGATTTCGCTGGGGGGATTTAATGTGGTTGATCTGCCTGCTTTGTCGAATGCGATCGAGCTTCCCTGTGTCAGTGTGATGCGGCGCTATCCGAAGATGGAAAGAGTTGAATATGCACTACGGCGGTTGCCAGAACCAGAACGCCGATTGGATCTAATCGCTAAGGCAGGAAAAATTTATCAATCGCCGCCGTTTGTGTTTCAAGTTTATGGAGCCTTACCGGAAACAACAGCGCGAGTTTTGGCACGATTAACCGATCGTGGTCATGTTCCCGAAGCCTTAAGATTGGCACATTTGATTGCGTCAGCCGTGATCAACGGAGAAAGCGGACATCAAGCATAAATTCGATCTCGATTGTGCGGTGCCGATAGATTTTGGGAATCGCTATCGATCGGAATAATTCCCCCCGGATTAAGCGGAAACAAATTGCCGTAATAATCTCGTTTCACTGCTGCTAAATCGCAAGTTTCAGCCACGCCTGGAAGCTGGTAAATGTCTCGTACATAGGCACCTAAATTTGCATAATCTTGAATGCGGCGACGACTACATTTGAAAATGCCGTAATACGCAGCATCAAAGCGGAACAGCGTTGTAAATAGTCGAATATCTGCGATCGTTAATCTATCTCCGCAAAGGTAACGATTTTTTTCTAGCGTTTGGTCAATCGTATCTAGCATTGCAAACAGTTCATTACATGCGAGTTCATATGCCGTCTGTGTCTGAGCGAATCCGCAGCGATAAACTCCATTGTTGACTGAGTTGTAAGTTTTCAGATTCCAGCTATCAATTTCATC
>DATJEM010000511.1:0-4687 GCA_035496615.1 Leptolyngbya sp. | reverse complement strand
AAGCATCCTGCGCCAAACGTTGCGATTTCAATCATGCTGCGACTCAGAACTTCAGAATTGTTCGTGCTAGCGTAAGCGTAGCAGGATCACAGAATAGCAAAAACGATGCTTCAAACCCGCGATCGTATCTGCGATCGCGCTTATAAGGTTTGCCCTGGGAAAGAAGCGAGAGTCTAACCTTTCTAGAAAGCTTCAACCATGTTCTTTCTTGCGATCGCCGCACTCCGTCCCGATTGCCTTTAGAATTTATGAACTGAATAAATTTTGCAACCGATTCATGGCGAACGACGAACAAATTAGCCTGTTTGATACTCCATCTACTCCGCCGGATCGCTTTGATCCGGAGTTGATTCCGACAAGTGCCAAGATTCCGATTCCCGTAGGCACGTATCAAACGATGGAGCAAATGGGCGAACATTGTAATCGCTGTCATCGCTGCGAGTTGGGCGCGTCTCGGACTCATGCAGTGATTGGGCGCGGCAACCTGAATGCACCGATCATGATTGTGGGAGAAGGTCCGGGGCAGACCGAAGACGAAACGGGAATGCCGTTTGTTGGTCGATCGGGGCAGTTGCTCGATCGCATCCTTGCCGCCGTCCATCTCACAACTGAGGAAGACGTTTTTATTTGCAATGTGGTAAAGTGTCGCCCCCCCGAAAATCGAACTCCAACTGCCGACGAAGCGCAAGCCTGTCGAGGTTATTTGGATGAACAGATTCGGATGGTGAACCCAAAAATTATTCTATTAACCGGGGCGACCGCAATGAAAAGTCTGGCTGGCATCAAGCAAGGGATTACAAAAGTTCGGGGGCAGTGGATCGAGAAAGACGATCGGTTTTATATGCCAATCTTTCACCCTGCGTATTTGCTGAGAAATCAATCGAAAGACAAAGGTAGTCCTAAATGGTTGATGTGGCAGGATATTCAGGCAGTCCGATCGAAGCTTGACGAACTGCAAGCTAGCTAACGTTTTCGGGTAATCTGACTGCGATATCAAACTTTTCGGACAGAAGCCGCACGCTTTCAATGAATAAATCAGCCTGCTCGGTTTGGTGAACCACTGGGAGCGCTGTCCCGGCTAGTGCGAGAAAGTAGGCTTTGATGCGCTGTGGCTTGCGGCGAAAAACATTCTTCATTTCGGTTTGCAGATCCTCAAGGTAAATCTCGGCAACCTCGGCTCGATCGCGTGGCAATTGGGCAACGATCGGCTGAATGCGTTCAAGCGCTTTGATAATTTGAGCGACATCATCGGCTGATCCGATGGGGGCTTCGATGCCCAAGATTGGCGTTTTCGCGATCGCAACTTTGCCCTTGTCGGTCAGATATGCCCGGACAACTTGAAACTCTCGTGTGGCATTGTCATAAACTTTGGCAACTTTGAGATAGCCATCTTCTGACAGCACATCTAAGTAGTGGCGAATCATCTGCATGGATGAACCGATCGCGCCTGCGATACCTTCTCCCGTTGTATTGCCGCCATCGATGATTTCTAAAATCCGCTGTTGCTTCTCGTTTAGTAGCATGGAGAGTCCGTATCCCTAGCAGGATGTTTACTGTACCAAATCTCACTGCTCCTTTACTAGTACTCCAGGAAGTAGAATCGTTGCTAACTTAACGATTTGTAATACTATAAAGATATCGTTCTCATTATTCGAGCCAAATATGGAACCTGCATTCGCTATCAACATTTCGATCTGTGCCGCGATCGTTGGACTGACGGGATACGCGATTTATACGGCTTTTGGTCCGCCTTCTGCAAATTTGGATGATCCGTTTGAAGATCACGAAGATTAATCATTTGAGGGTGTCGCCGGATGCCCTCTTTTTTTTGAGTTTGTAGGTACGGATTTGCCAGGGTTGAATTTGGGCAGAGATCTCAATTGGGCGTTCGAGTAAGTCCAGCGATTCACAAAGCTCGAAGTCACCTTTTAAGTTCAATTCTGCGGGTTCTCCGTGGCATTCGTAGCAGCGCAGAATGTAGTCGTCTGGATGATCTTCAGATTGTTTCAGACTGGAGACAATTAGGTTTTCGGATTGCAGATCGAGGAACGAATGAACGGGGGGAAGTGTGCCGTTTTCGGGAATAGAATCGAGCACGATCGCGGTAAGCGGATTGCGAAACGCTTGCGATCGCCGAACGGTTTGAGCTTCTTTCCAATTTCCCGCGTGAGGATAGATTGCATAAGTAAAATGATGATGACCTAAATCGGCTTTGGGATCTGGAAATCCAGAGCCGCGCAGCAAGGTTAATCGGATTTGATTGGGTTGACAATCATAGCCGTGTTTGCAACTGCTTAAAAGGCTAACGCCATATTTGCCATCGTTGAGATCGACCCATCCGAGCGCGGGAACTTCCCATTTTGCTTTTTCGGCTGGGTTTTTAGGGATTGTGGTTCGTTCGATCGCTCCACAAGGGATTTCATATGTTACATAATCTGCTGTTAAATTGAATTGGAATGCAGTTTTTAGAAGGACATGACGCTCCTGCCAATCCACTAGATCCGTTGCGATTTCTAAGTGAGACGTATTCGGTTTCAGCGAGTAAATTTGCTTAATTTCGGACTTTCCAATAGTTCGATCAACGCTGATAGAATATGCGGATGAAGCAGAAAATTCGATCGTATTCAACTGAATCGGCAAGGGATATTGAGCATAAGCAGGATTAATATTCCAAGCATCCCAGTATTGTCCTTCATCCTGAAATGCCTGAAGCCGATTACCAAAGTCATTCAGAACCTCGTACTGGTGAGTGCGATCGAAGAGACTGATTAAGTCTCCAGTTTTTGAATCGATCGTAGCTCTTAAAAACTCATTTTCGAGAACGAAATCATCAGAAATTGAATGCGCTGTGGAATCTTCTGGAGCATCTGGACAGAGCCAAAAGCAACGATAACCAAGTGGTGGAATTTTTGCTAAAAACTTGAGAAGACTAAACTCCTGTGCATATTCTTGGTGTTTGAGAGGCTGTCCTGTTTCATCAAGGATTTGCCAGTTCTTCGTTTCTTTCCGGATCGAATGATATTCTGTTACTTCCCAATTGTGCGCATTGAAAATAACAATCGCTTCTGCTGCTGGATGCGGCGGCGGTGATAGTTTGATTTGATCTGCGATCGCCTGACATGATTTGGATTGAATATCGATCGTAGTCTCTTTTACTTCAAACCATTCTCGATTTGCATCGGCAAATACTTGAGCGATCGAAGTTCCCGGCAGAATATCATGAAACTGATTCAATAAAGCTTTCTTTCTTGCCGTTTCTAATTCCTGTCTGGGATAAGATTTCTGAGTTGAAAGTTTGGCTAGAGAAGCCCATAATTCAGCTTGATAGAGTAAACTTTCACAGTCGCGATTCAGCTTTTTCTGATCGCCATGTGTTGTGTAACAACCGCGATGAAATTCTAAATAAAGCTCATCATTCCAAGTTTCTCTTGGAGCTTCCAAGCTTTCTAAATAGCTGAGTGCAGTCGTAAATTCTAGCTTTGGAAAAAAGGGCGATCGCGTCCATCTTTGGGCAATTTCCAACATATCGCGGGTAGGTCCTCCGCCGTGATCGCCCACACCAAAAAGCCACAGTGGATTGAGTTGTTCGGTTTTCTTCGTCCAATCCCAAGTGAAATTTGCCATTTTGATTGGGTCGATTCCTTCTCCGATCGGAGAGGACATCAAACTTTTTACTTGGCTGCCATCAGGTGCTTGCCAATTAAGCCATTCATGAGGGAATTGTGTAGTATCGTTCCATCGAAGCTTCTGCGTTACGAAATAATCGATTCCTGCTAATTTGAGAAACTGTGGTGTTTGCCAATTGAACCCAAAGGTATCAGGAAGCCATGCAACGCGGCAGATTTCGCCAAATTTTTCTTCACAGTAGCGCTGTCCGTATAAGAGATGACGCGCGATCGATTCTCCATTAATCAAGTTCATTTCCGGTTCGACCCACATTCCGCCGACAATTTCCCATTTTCCAGCTTTTACTTGTGTTTGAATTTGGGCAAAAAGTTCGGGTCGATTCTGTTCAATCCACTCAAACAAAGCGGGCGTTGTATGGCAAAACGTTAATTCAGGGAAATCTTTTTGTAAATTTAGAACTGATATGAAAGTGCGTTCTGCGGCTTTCCAAGTTTCTTCAACATCCCAAAGCCAAGCCATGTCTAAATGAGCATGACCTAATAAATAGATTGTGTGCCTTTTAATTTGAGAACTAAACGGTAAAAGCGAATTTCTTAAAGCCTCTAATGATTGATTGAATGAGGCTCGATCGAGAATCTTCCAGTCGAATTCAATTTCAGGTTCCTCTAACTCAAACGCATTGATATAAGTTTGAATCACCTCTAGTTCATCTGCGACAAATCCCGGATCGATTTCACTGTAATTTGATTCGTAAATTAGGCGCGATCGCATCAATCCTCCAATGTCATGTCCCGGACTGACTAATCGAATTGCAACCGTAATTTTCTCGCCCGGAAGGACGTTAGAACTTAAAACAACTCGACAAGAATGATCAAATAAATCGCCTTCTTGAACTTTCTGATTATTCACATAAACTTCAGCAAATTCTGCCCACCAGGTTAATGCTAATCTCAGCGTTAGTTCGTCTAATGGATAACCATTCAAATCCTTTGGTAGAACAAATTCTTGATAGAACCAGCGAACTTTTCGCCCTTTTTCCCAGACTAAATAACGCTTTTCA
>DATJEM010000510.1:0-4396 GCA_035496615.1 Leptolyngbya sp. | reverse complement strand
AACCGTTGAGATAGTCAGGCTGCGGAGGACTATCCGGCAGCGTTAGCGCTTTGGTTTGATACCAGGACGATCTCGCCTTGAGTTGGATTCCCGCAGTGCGATCGAGCGCTGCCAATGCAGACTCTAGAATCGCCTGAGAATCGCCCAAATTACTGCCGAGCGCGATCGCGCACATTGCCATCGTTTTGCTTTCTATATTCAAGAGTATCGCTGCATTCTGGACAGACTAATGGTACATCCTGCTTTCACCGAGATTACCGACGCGGAACGGATGCAAATGAGTTCTAAAAATCCTGAACTGCGATTTGAGCGGGACGCGAAGGGGAATTTGCTCGCGATGCCGCCAACCGATGGAATTTCAGGAAATCGGGAAGCAAAAGCCTGTGCCTATCTCTGGGTTCATGTGGAGCAAAACGATTTTAGGTGAAGTGTTTAGTTCAAGTACGGGATTTCGATTCGCAAATCCTGCGGTGCGATCGCCCGATGCAGCCTTTGTCGCGAAAGGTCGATTGCCCCGACTGGGATCAACAGGAAGATCAGTTGATTAATTTCGCGCCCGATTTTGTGATTGAAATTCGCTCAAAACCTGATGCTCTGGACGGCTTAAAAGAGAAAATGCAGGAATATAGCGAGAATGGGATGCGGTTAGGATGGTTCATCGATCGCAAGCACAAAACTGCTTTTGTCGATCGCGCTGATGGCTCAATTACGCAATATCCTGAGACGGCAACGTTAAGCGGTGAAGAGGTTGTTCCAGGGTTTGCTTTAGCGTTGAAAGTTTTACTGTAAGAGCGTGTTTTGAGAGACTCAAAAAAGTATCGATCGCAGGATCAAAAACAATAGTCCACTCAAAACGGCAGCAACCGGAATCGTCACCAGCCAAGTTAGGGCGATCGATCGCAACGTTTGAAACTGAATCGATTTGAACCCTTGCACCAAGCCGACACCGACCACGCCACCGACGAGAGCATGAGAGGTTGAAACGGGTAAGCCGAGTCGGGACGCGATCAAAATTGTGGTGGCGGTCGCAAGTTCGGCACAGAGTCCGCCGCTGGGCTGGAGAGGAATGATATTTTCGCCGATCGTTGAAATCACTTTTTTGCCCAAAACCGCTAATCCTGCCACAATGCCAACGCCGCCCAAAACGAGCGTCCAGACTGGAGTGCTAAATCCTTCAGTCGGAACATTGCCCGTTTGCAGAATCGAGACGATCGCGGCAAACGGAGCGATCGCGTTTCCCACATCATTCGAGCCGTGAGCGAACGCGACAAAACAAGCACTGACGACTTGAAATTTCGCGATCGATTGTTCTACCGTCTGTAGATTCTGTAATCCCGAAATAGATAGTGCTGTGATGCCCATTGCACCGAGTATGAACGAAATATTGTGAATCGGTAAGTGAATAAAATTTTGAATACGTTGTGCAAGGATTGGAAATACAATAATGCCAAAGATGCTAATCAGAGCGGTGCTAATCCAGGGAATCCACTCTTGTAATCGGACGATCGCATTTGACTGATCCAAGATCCAATATTTAATCACTTGATAGAATGCGGCTGCGATCGTACCGCTAATCATCGGCGTGATGATCCAAGTGACTGAAATCAACCCGATCGTATTCCAATCAACGGCAGCTTTTCCGAATGCGAGTAAACCGACTCCAGCGATCGCGCCCACGGTAGCATGAGAAGACGAAACCGGAAAGCCTAAAAGCGTTGCGACGTTCAGCCAAATTCCAGCCGCAGCAAGAACCGCAATCATACCGATCAGTAAGATCTGTGGCGTAAATTGTGCCGGATCGATAATTCCGGTGACGAGCGTTTCAGACACAGTTTGCCCGAACAGCACTGCACCAGTAAACTCTAAAATCCCAGCGATGATCAAGGCTTGTCTGAGCGTTACCGCTTTAGAACCGACCGAAGTTCCCATCGCATTGGCGACATCATTCGCGCCCAGGTTCCACGCCAAATAGAACGCGAGCATACTGCTGAGAATGAGCACAAATTGATCCATCACAGTAATTCTTGTCGCAATCGATAAATGATCGTTCTCGCATCCACTTGGCTGAGAATTTCACGAATCACTGTATTCGCGCCCTGTGCGCCCCAAGTGCAGCCATTTTCGAGATAAATCTGCGCCGCTCGTCCAACAGAATATGAGCCGTATCCTGCAATTCCGGCTTGCACGATCGCAGTCCCCGCTAATGCCGAAAACCCCGCACTGCTGTCGATTCCCGTTGCCAACGCCGACGCGCTTTTGCCGATTCCCAACAACAACCCGCTACCGAGTTCGCCGAGAAACAATGTTCCTGAACTGATCAAGATAGTATTTAAGAGCTTGCCTGCTTCATAACGAGTCATCGGCAACCCATATAAATTTGCTAATGCCTGAATCATGGCTAAGTCTGAAACTGCGCCGCCGACGAGATCGAGAACCGCGATCGGGTTCAATGCAATCGCGATCGCTTTATAACGGGTGAACTTCCAAATCAACGCTTCGGCTTCGGTGTTTCGCAGTTCAATCACTTTCGTTGCCATCTCGACTTCAGCTTCTCTGGCTTGAGTCAAAGCATTCAAAGCTAACAGCGATCGACCTTCTCGATTCAGAATTGTTAGAATCTTTGCTTGCAATTCTTCAATTTGAGGAGTTGGGGTCTCCCATTCATAAGTGACGCGCCCATCGGGATATTCAACTCGCATTTGCAGCGGAGCGGGTTCTGCCGCCACCATCACAATTTCGTCCGACGTTAGAAGCTGTTCTAATTGTTCGCCATTCCCGGTTTTGCGCCCCAAACTTTGAAGATTGCGATAGATATCTTGTCGGGACTGATCGGGATAAAGATCGACTTTGTTAAACACCAAAATCAATGGTTTTTGTGCTTGTCGAAGATCACAAAGCGCTTTGTATTCGGTGCGAGTAATATCACCAGAAATCACAAACAAAATTAAATCCGCTTGGCGTGCGACATCTTGCGCCATTTCTGCCCGCGCTTGTCCATCGATTTCGTCCAATCCCGGTGTATCAATCAATTCAATCTGAATCTTGCTGGAAGACTCTGGCACGATCGATCGAGATTCAGCCACTAAGCCTCCCCGCGGCGACCATGTAACGAGTCTAGGCTGTTGGGTCACGCCGTTGAGCGGACCTGTTTCAAACACCTTTTCTCCAATCAACGCATTCAGCAGCGCCGATTTTCCCCGGCTGACCAAACCAAACACCGCAATTCTGAGAACGTACTGATCGAGCTTTTTAAGGTTGTGAGAAATTGTGTCGAGTTCGGATTTTAGCGCCGATTGAATCGTGGGGTTTTTGGTCGATCGAAGAAACTGCGAATAGTTTGTAAACGCCTGCCGCAAGCTTGCCCGCGCTCGGTTGAGATGGGTGTCTTGAGGATTCGGGCGATTTTGGGGAGAAGAGGCTTGACTCAAAGCAATTTAGACCAACAGCATCGTATTTCTATTCTCGATCAAATTCGGGAAACTCGGCAAAAGCCCGATCGCAGAATTTTGCATCCGAGTCGGGAATGATAACACCATTCAGAACGAGACCTGCAATGTCAGAGAAAGTTGCGATTTTTTTGGATGTCGAAAACCTATCCGGTTGGTTAAAATCCGAAGGCGGAAACATTTTGCTGAAAGAATCCGATGCGCTAGGACAAGTGGTGATTCGCCGCGCCTACGGCGATTTTAGCAATGCAGCAGTCAGCAGTCGCCAAGAAGATTTGACCAACTTAGGCTTTGAGTTTGTTCACGTTTATCATCCGGTCAAAGGTAAAAATGCTGCTGATATCCAAATTGTGGTTGATGTGATGGATGTCGTTGCCCAATCCCCTGATGTCAGGTGGTTTGTGCTGGCAACCAGTGATGCAGATTTTTCGCCGTTGTTTCGTCGGCTGAAAGCGTTAGGGAAGAACGTTGTCGGAATTGGGCGGGAATCGGTTTTAAGTCGAGTGGTGAAAAACTCCTGCGATCGGTTCATCTATGTGACTGAGCAAACGATCCCAGCCAAAACAAAGAAAACAGAAACTCCTTACGATCGAGCGGTCAAAACATTAGGATGTGCGATCGTGAAACTTCCAACCCCAACAACGCTCCCGTTACTAAAAGCCGAAATGTTGAAGTTAGACTCTACCTTCGATCACGGCAAATTGGGGCACAAGCAATTTTTGAAGTTCCTAAAAAGCACCACAGGCATTGTCAAACTAGAACTCAGAAAAAATCAATGGTTTGTTTGTCCTGCTGCTAAAGTACTTAACCTTGTCAGCCTTAACGCAACGGCTGAAGCATCCACCAAGAAAGCGGTTTAGCTTCGTTAGCCGCGATCGCACTACCGCAGGTCAACCAAATCCTCACGCACCCAGCCCCTCTCTTTAGAAGAAAACTCGACAAAGTACCAC
>DATJEM010000509.1:0-5068 GCA_035496615.1 Leptolyngbya sp. | reverse complement strand
TTCCAGCCACGTTCACCTTTGTGATGCGGGCGTTTTCGACTTTAGAAGGGGTCGGCAAAGGGTTAGATCCCGAATTTAACTTTATGGAGGTTGCAAAACCATTTGCAATGCAGCTTATGACGAATGGAAATTCTTCCGATGGTGGACTGCTAAATGAATTGAGTCGTCAAGCGGCACAGGTCGGTAGCACTGCGTTCGGACTACCGCGCCGGATCGAAGATACGCTCGACAAATTAGAGCGCGGCGATTTGCGGGTTAGAGTGCGATCGACCGAAACCGATCGGATTTTGCGGCGAATTGGCGGCGTGAATATGGGCACGAACTACACGCTACTCACCTGTGCATTTACCATTTCGTCTACGATTTTGATTGTCAGCCACCTTTATTGGATTGCCGGAATTGTGGCGATCGCGGCGGTAGTGAGTGGAGTTGCCCTGATTCGACTGATGATGAAGCTCGATCGCTTCGATCGAATGCCTTGAATTCTGATGTGATTTCGGGTGAGATGTGAATCCTTAACTCAACGCAGACCGAATGCTGCTGAACTGCTCTCTACCCTCGCGATTGATCCTCATGAAACGCTTCTTCACCGCAGGCATGACCGACACCGGACTCGTCCGCTCTGTCAATCAGGATGCTTATTCTGTCGATCCAGAAGAGCGATTTTTTATCGTGGCAGACGGTATGGGAGGACATGCAGGTGGACAAGAAGCCAGTCACATCGCGATCGAAACCATGAAAGCATTTCTCGCCCAGCAGTGGGAAACTGATATTGCCTCCGAAACGCTGTTAAAGCAAGCAGTCCTGGAAGCGAATCAGGCGATCTTGAAAGATCAGCGATCGCACCCAGAGCGGGCAGATATGGGAACAACGGCGGTCGCTGTGATCTTTCGAGATGAGACCCTCCTCTACACTCACATTGGAGATTCGCGCCTGTATCGCTTGAGAGGAGCTAAGTTAGAGCAAATTACCGAAGATCACACCTGGGTTGCAAGAGCAATGCGGTTTGGTGAAATGACTCCGGATCAAGCGCGCGTTCATCCGATGCGTCACGTGTTGGGGCAGTGTCTCGGTCGCGCAGATTTAGATCAAATTGAAGTTCGACCGCTCTCGGTGCAGTCCGGCGATCGCCTACTTTTATGTAGCGATGGACTGACCGAAGAACTCACTGACCCATTAATTGCAAACCACCTGAAATCGATCCGAGCTTGTGAAAAAGTTGCTACCGCTCTGATTGATGCCGCAAAAAATCATGGTGGACGCGACAATATTACCGTTGTGATCGTCGCAGTGCCATAATTTTCTATCCTTGCTTCATCCCAAAGTTAGAGTTTTACGATCTGTGTACGGTTTCGTACAGACAAAAGGGGACTCTGCTCGATACGGTAGCTCTTATGTTGCCATAAGCAGTCAGAGTGCGTCCTTGATCCTACGGCTCTTTCTCCTCAACGGGTTTTTGATCGGTCTAGAATCTACATGAACACGCTGTCTCTACAAGACCTAAAAATTTTGGTGGTCGATGACGATCGAGATTCGAGGGAAATGATGATCGTCGCGCTCGAAGCGGAAGGAGCAGAGGTCAAAGCCGCTGAATCTGCTCAGGTTGCGCTCAGAACCCTCACCGATTGGCAGCCTGATTTACTCGTCAGCGATATTCGGATGCCCGATGCAGATGGCTACACCTTTCTACAAGAGGTGCGATCGCAGTCGCTCGATCTGCCCGCGATCGCGGTTACGGCATTCGCTGGGGAAGATGACCGAATCGCGGCTCTCGCTGCGGGGTTTCAGCAACATCTGTCCAAACCAATCGATTTAGATCTGCTGTACGAGACGATCGCAAACTTGATGCAGCGCCCGGCTCTTTGAGCCTCTCATTCGCTCCTAAGAGATGAATTCACTAAACTCCAACGGATAATTTTGCCTCTGCCCAGATATAGAGGGCTTGCTCTGGCAAATTAGATACGATGGTGGATAGATTCACTGAAACATTGAAACAATTCTTTGAGACACTGAAACAAATTTTTGTAAGCGACAGGCGTAAGACGCTAAGTTCCGGGGATGTCCTTCGGGCTGCCGTTCGTTCGTCTCTTGTTGACCATTGACCCATGACCAGAAAGCCCACCGTTCGTATCGTTCTGGCTTTGCTAGGGCGAAGGTTTCCGGTGGCTCTTGATCGCCATGTCTCAAGCTTATAGTAACCATCTTTTAGCCGCACTTTCTTCGAGCGATCGTCAACGTCTGTCTTTGTTCCTAGAACCCGTTCCCCTCTCGTTTGGGCAAGTTCTGTACGAACCCGATCAGACCGTTAGCGATGCTTATTTCCCCACTACCGCTGTGATTTCGCAACTGAGCGTGATGGAAGCAGGGCGAGGAGTCGAAACCGCCTCGATCGGCAATGAAGGCATAATCGGGGTGCCGCTCGTGCTGGGAACCGATCGTATTCCCGTTCGCTTAACCGTTCAGATTCCCGGCATCGCCCTTCGGATTTCTGCCACCGATCTTCGATCTGAACTGAGCGCAAATCGATCGCTGCAATTTCTACTCCTGCGGTATATCCAAACGCTGATGAATCAGATTGCCCAGCATCTGACCTGTACTCAACTCCATTCAAGTCAGGATCGCTGTTGCTGTTTGCTGCTGCTCACGCACGATCGCATTGGTGAACCAGTTCTATCGCTGACTCAAGATCTACTTTCTCGCATGGTTGGGGTCAGGCGCGATCGCGTCGTCGAAATGGTCGCCACACTAGAGCGGTTTGGACTGATCGAACACCAGCGGGGGCGCTTGACGATCGTCAACCGAGCGGGCTTAGAAGCCACCGCCTGTGACTGCTATGCGATTTTGCGATCGCAGTTCGATCAGCCCTGGGGTTAATCGCACCCAATTTTGCTAGACCCTATGTACGGTAAGGGACAGACAACGGGCGCACAAGACTTATACCTTAGAGACCGCATTCAGATTCAGTCTGCGCGTTTTGTGTCTCCTAAGTCTGTGGCTTTCATGCCTCAAAACCGTTCCCGCCCCACCCAAAATCAGCTTCTACGTGCGCTCCCTCAAGCAGAGTACGATCGGTTTGTGCCCGATTTGGAATTTGTCACGCTGCCGTTTAAGCAAGTCCTGTACGAGCCAAATCAGCCTGTGGATTACGTCTATTTTCTCAATCACGGTGTAATTTCAATGGTGACAATCACCGAGGAAGGCGAGACAGTAGAAGCGGCAACGATCGGGAACGAGGGGATGGCAGGCATTCACGTCTTGTTAGGCGTAGAGCAACTGTCTCTTCAGGCGATCGCGCAGGTGGCAGGCAACGGAATGCGAATGCGGGTCGATGCGTTTCGCCGAACCGTCACGCCCGAAACTCACCTTTATGAACTGCTTCTAAAGTACATTCAAGCGTTGATTAGCCAGCTTTCTCAAACAGTCGCTTGTAATCGATTACACTCCGTTGAAGAGCGCTGTTGCCGCTGGCTATTGATGTGCCACGATCGCGTCCCAACCAATGAATTTTTTCTGACCCAAGAACTGTTGTCTCAAATGCTGGGAGTGCGGCGTGCCAGCGTGAGCGTCGTTGCCGCCATTCTTCAGAAAGCTGGACTGATTACCTATAGTCGGGGCAAGATTCGGATTCTTGATCGGCTAGGACTCGAAACTGCCTCCTGTGAATGCTACCGCCTAGTGAAAACCGAATTTGATCGCATCCTGGGGGATACCCTGAATGATCCGGATGACGAATAAGCCAGCCTGAAACTTGAAGCAGTCCTGCGTCCTCTCTAAAGAATCGATAAAGACACATCGAACGATCGCCGCTTTTTCTACATCAGACTGCTAGGATACCGCACAGCTTAATTACTGTATCATTTGGGGTTCAGACTGCCGACCGAAGCGAAATGATATAATTCCGGCAATCATGCTGAAGCCAATTGTTCTAAATCCAATTGTTCCAAATCCCTACTGAGAGAGGAGATTGCCCTTGTCCCGTCGTTATTTTTTCACGTCCGAGTCCGTGACCGAAGGACATCCTGACAAAATCTGCGATCAGATTTCCGATACGATTTTAGATGCAATTCTCAGCCAAGATCCGAGCGGTCGGGTGGCGGCTGAAGTGGTCGTCAATACTGGGCTTGTTCTCATTACAGGTGAGATTACAACCAAGGCGAACGTGAATTTCATCGATCTCGCTCGGAAGAAAATCGCAGAGATTGGCTACACTGGCGCAGAAAATGGATTCAGCGCTAGTAGCTGTGCGGTGATGATTGCTCTAGATGAACAATCTCCCGACATCGCGCAAGGAGTCGATACCGCTAAAGAAAGCCGCGACCATCTCAGCCAAGAGGCACTTGATGCGATCGGTGCAGGCGACCAGGGCATTATGTTCGGGTTTGCTTGCAACGAAACCCCAGAATTCATGCCGCTGCCGATTTGCCTCGCCCATCGAATCTCACGCAAGTTAGCCGCTGTGCGCAAAACTGGGCAATTGTCCTACCTGCGCCCGGATGGTAAAACCCAGGTGACGGTTTTATACGAAGACGATCGACCCGTTGGCATCGATACCATTCTCGTTTCAACTCAGCACGCCGAATCGATCAACGACATCACCGATGATGCCGCGATCCAAGAAAAGATCAAATCGGACTTGTGGGCGCTTGTGGTCGAACCTTGCTTTGCTGATATTGATGTGAAGCCCGATCGTGAAACTCGCTTTCTGGTGAATCCAACCGGAAAGTTTGTGATTGGTGGACCGCAAGGGGATTCCGGTTTAACCGGGCGGAAAATTATCGTTGATACCTATGGCGGTTATTCTCGTCATGGTGGCGGCGCGTTTTCTGGAAAAGATCCCACTAAAGTCGATCGCAGTGCCGCTTATGCAGCCCGTCATGCCGCAAAGAACATTGTCGCAGCGGGTTTAGCTGAAAAGTGCGAGGTGCAACTAAGCTACGCGATCGGGGTCGCTCGACCCGTCAGCATCATGATCGAAACGTTTGGCACCGGAAAAGTGAGCGAAGAAACCTTGTTAGCGCTGGTTCAAGCGCATTTTGAACTGCGTCCAGCAGGCATCATTCAAGAGTTT
>DATJEM010000508.1:0-5957 GCA_035496615.1 Leptolyngbya sp. | reverse complement strand
GTGTCCGAGAACCTGAGAATCATGCACCGCAGCATCGGTGACTGCATAGCGCCGGATAAAGCCAGACTCGACATCAATGCTAATGTGACTCTTGTAGCCAAAGTAGCTCTTGCCGTGCTTCTTCGTCCATCGTGCCTCCAAATCCCGCTGCTCAAAGCGCTTCGGATGCTCTGTCCACTCAACTGGAATCTCTCCCTGTTCTAGTTGCTCAGTCTCTTCTTTGCGCTGGTGTTGCTTCGGAACCGGAATCAAAGTCGCATCGATGATTTGCCCGCCCTTCGCTTGATAGCCATGAACGCGCAAATAGCTGTCAAACTGCTCAAACAATGCCTCAATCAGCCCTAACTCCCGCAACTGTTTACGGAACAACCACACACTCGTTGCAGCCGGAACCGTATCTCCAATTTCTAATCCTAAAAACCGCATGAACGACAGGCGGTCATTCACTTGGTATTCCAGTTCATCGTCGCTAATGTTGTATAACTGCTGCAAAATCAGCATCTTAAACATCAAAATGACATCATGCGTTTTGCGCCCCGCTTTGCTCTTACGCGGCTTCTCATGCACCGTTGCTAGACTCACTCGAAAGGCTTCCCACTCAATCACTTCGCCGAGCCGTAACAGCAAATCTTTCTTCTGTTCCAGTTTGGCGTGTCGCTGTTCGATCTGATCTTTGCCGAATCCTTGTCCCATCGCTGCCACTCTCCCAGTCTTGCTGTTTCTAGCCTGTCATGCTTTCCCTCGTTTTCCGCTTCGCTTAATCTTATTTTTCGAGATGCCCTAGAGTAATCCAGACCTCTGATTCATAAAACTGTCCGGCTTGCTGCAATTGGAATCCACCCAGCAATAGTCCGAGCCAGACTTCGACCCACGGCATCTCAAGGTGCGGCAAAAGCTCGTGCAATGAGATCGGGTATGCGATCGATTGATCTTGCAGCCATTGATGAATCATCGCCGACCACGCTGCAATATCCTCGTTGCCTGCTAGAGAACGCACCATGTCCGCTGCGTTCTGTTCGCGCTCCAACTCATCGATCATTTGTATGATCGCACCACGTTCGACTTCTCCCACAACCGAATCGGTCGGTGCTAACTTTACTTTGATTGATCTTCGTCGCGTCGATTTCGGTTGTTCCACAAACGCATCGAGGTTCACTGCCATCGATTGCCGCACCCACGCATCCACCAGTGCTATCTCAATCGTCGGCGCTTCTGCCTCGATTCCAGACTGTGCCGATTCCCATTCGGCAATGAGCAGGGTGGATCGCAGTCGAACGATCTCTGCCATCTGCTCAATCGCATTGCCTGCGATCGCTAACTGTTGAGCTTGCGGTAGATGCTTGATCGCTTCCTCCAACATCAACCACAACAACTCGAAGTTGACAAACCGAGGTGCTTGCGTTGCCTCTTCGAGTTCTTGCCAGAGTTCGAGCGACTGGGATTGCATCTTCTCTTCCTACGGTTATGAGTGCGGCTGAAACGGGGAAGCAATGGGACAATCGCGAATGTGACGATGGATTTTTGCCGAGAACTTGTAAAACGGTCTGCCTTCATTGTAGGGCTTGGCAAACTGTTGCGTGAAGGCTTCGAGAATTTGGGGAAACAGCGCTGTGACTTTATCACCCCGCATTCCTAAACAGACGATCGGTTCAATCTCTGCTTGCTTCTGAGTCCCGGTCCAGAGTTCTGCTCCAATCGCATGAATCGGGGTATCGTCTCTGAACCGCTCTGGTTGTTCGCTGTAGATGATTAGAACAACGGTTGCGATCGCAGGCACGGTGATCGAGAACCGCACGATTTCATCCGTTGCATCTTGCACTCGTCGTTGTACCACTCGTTTGGCATTGCGATCGCTCCTGTGACGATAGTGCGATCGACGTTTTTTGCAGCGTTGGGCATCCCAACAACCGTCTCCTTCTGCTCCATGCAGTTGCTGGGCTTCATCGACGGTGAGCGCGGCACAGGTTAAACATTTGCGGTTGATTGATCGCGCCATCTTCATTCCCCAATCACAAGCTGAGCCAAATGCTTCAAAATCTTCAACACCTCAATCAATTCATTCCCCGGTGCGAACAGTGAGAACACCCGCGAAGTCGCATAGTGCGGGGGGTCTTCTCGATTCAATTTGACAAAAACAAAGTCACTGCCATTAAGAATCAACCCATAGCAAGGCTGAGTCGGATTTGCCAGCATATAGCTTAACGCTTGCGGCAGCGCCACATTGAGTGAAAACGCGCTCTGCTTGGATTCGATCGCCAACACCCAAAGTTGTCCCGACACCACCAAGACATCAATCTCCCCGCGAATCACAACTCCTTCTTCGGAGTCGATCGCTTCAACCTCAATTTCTGCCTCTGGCTTAATCCGAAACGGGGATTGATAGAACCCAGCCAAATCTAACAGTGGAGACAATACCACCATCTTGACCGCTTCTTCGAGCAGCGGCGGTTCCTTGATCAAATGTTCAAAATTCGATTTCACCCGTGCTAAAGCTTGAATTTCTGGATCAGCGATCGCAGTTTGTGGAGCAACCCACTCGGTAAAAAATTGAGGATTCGTGGCGACTTGTAATCCAAACTCAGTTTCCAAAAGTCCGAGTGTAACTTTTCTTGCTTGAATCGCTTGAACCATACTGCCTCCGAACGCCTGATCTATTTTGGCATGAGTTTCGCGTTCAATCCCCAATATAGTACATTTGTATAGAATTCCGGGTCATTTAAGCTAGTCAGACTTTAGTAAAACCTAGATATTAGCCGCATATCTTACACGACAGTCATGGTACATTTGATTTGAAACCATAAAGTGAGCCAGATGAGAGGTGGTATGACGGCGAATTTTAATCCTTTGATTCGGATTGTGGCTGCCAATCCAGAAGCTCGATCGCGAAGCGCGGTGCAAGTATCACTCGCGCCGAAAAGCGATCGAGATCGCGAGTTCGATCAAATCAAGCGATCGGGCAGTGAGATTTCAGATTTACGTCTGGAGCGGATTAAAGAGTTTTTGCAAGCCAGTAATCTTGCTCCCAATAGCCAAAAAGCTTACCGCATTGAGTTAGAACGCTTTGTCGCCTGGAGCAGCAAAGCCTGGATCGATGTGACTCCGAGAGAAATCGCTCAGTTCAAACGCTATTTGCTCGAAGACTGTACGACTCGTCGGGGAAAGCCGCTGTCTCCGGCGGCAATTAATCAGGCTCTGACTGCGCTCAAAAGCTTTTATCGCTGGTTTCAGTTGGCAGGGTATATGGAGATTACTGCGGTTCTACCGACGGCTGCGGTGAAGTTTCAAAAGTTGGGCAAACCCTTGCCGCGTCATTTGAGCCAGGAACAGATGGAGGCGATTTCAAGGGCGATCGCGCAAGAGTTGTCTGGTGATGAAGAAGTCAATTGGCGCGATCGTGCTTTGCTAGCAGTCTTGACGCATGGACTAAGAGCCGAAGATGTGGCGCGGTTGAATGTGGGCAATTACGATGGAACGCGGCTGCGGTTTGTCAGGAAAAAGGATAGCGAGGAAGCAATCGTGCCCATTCGACAAGCCGCACGCCAACACATTGAAGCGTATCTAGAACATAGACGAGATACAAGAGAAGTGCTAGAGGATGAGAGTCCGATGTTTTTATCCTACGATTTTCACCATCGGGGAAACCGCCTGGGCTATCAGGGCATTTACTACTTTGCCAAACAGCGGTTAGGGCAAGCAACGGGCATTGAGAATCTGACTCCCCATCGGTTTCGCCACACCTATGCGTCAGAGTTAGTGGAATTGGGGATTGATTCGCTGCTGGCACGAACGCTGACCGGACATCGCTCAGAGCGAGTGTTTGAGCGCTACATTCAAGGCAAACGGTTGGCAGCGGCGGAATCGGCATTTTATGGGGCGATTGGGGAGAAAGCACCAGATGCAGGACCAGAGAATCCAGAAGGTTAAGTGTATCAATGTGCAAATGGATTGAGATCTCAATCCATTTCGCTCTGATTGCATGAAGCGCAAGCACTGAAATGGATGCAGCAATTTTTGAGAAGGGAGTTAGAAAAGATGCGATTCTAGAATTCAAGCAGTGTAATGGTTTGAAAATTGAGCGATTCAAATGGTCTGAGATCTCAATTCATCTGAATTTCTACATCGAGGGCAACGTGCGGGAGGAAGTCTAAAATGCCCTGCTGTACTTCTTGGACTCGTCGCAACGGTGCGATCGACTGAGGAAATGCAAAGAAACCGCGATCAAAGTCGTAGCCAAATTCAGCCAGAATTTCGTCGGTGGGAATGTTGAGGTCGAAATACGATCGAAAGGTGTAGGGACGGTTCGGCTCAAGCAGGGGCATGGAGACCTCAAGAAGCGGGGTGAATTTAGTCGTAGTTTAGTCGTAGTCAAAGCATAACTGAAAACTATCGATTTTCTGCCCTGATTTTCCGTTGCTGCTCTGCATCGATCGCAGAAGTTCAACGAAAGATTGCGGCTTTCAGACGTTGAAAATGGCTGAAATTCAGGTTTTTTGAGGGGGAGTCCTACCGATTTAGTCCAACTTTAGTCCAAAGCGCGATCGCGGTTTTTGAGCAGAGATAAGTAAAGCTGATTGAAAAAGGGGATTGAGTGGCATTTTGGGGCGAAAGGAGGCGATTTGAGGGGAGAGGAAGGCGAGTCACCCGGACGATGAGGAGGCGCAGGAAGGCGAATTAAGAATGTCGATCGCACAAGCCCTCGAATTCTGGCAAAGGTCGCCTCATACGGCGAAATTCAGGGATGATCAGCGATACCGCTCTGGCAATTGTCATCGGAAATCAGCAGAGACCAAGCCCCCGCACTATGCCGCCAAAATCTGCTCGATCGACAAGTTCAGTTCTGGAAACGTCGGGGAGATGATGCGATCGCTGCCTTGAAACCGCGTGGGCTGATACTGACCTGACTCATCCAACTGGTAGACAAAGACCGAAGGGACTTTCGGATTCCCTAAAAAGTCACGACTGCCGATCGCCAAATAATCCACAATCCAATATTCCGCAATTCCCATCCGTTGGTACTCATCTAATTTATCGATGTAGTCATCCTCCCAGTTGGTCGAGACAACCTCAACCGCGATCTGAGTCGGTTCAAGCAATGCAGAATAGGCGGTTGGATACAGATCCCAAACGGCGCGATCCACCACGCTGACATCAGGATTACGTCCTTGCTGCCTGCCGCTTTTATTCAGCGTGGCGACCGTGATTCGCCCTGATACCCAGTAATTAAGCGTCTGCCGCTTCGCTTCCAATTTAAAGGAGTCTGAAATAAACTCAGCAACCGTATCGTGCTTTCGGGTCGCCAATATTCTCACAATTTCTCCATCGACCAGTTCATAGCGTCCTTCTGGTGGGCACTGCTCTAGAAATTGCTCCAGCGTCAGTATTTGTTTTAGTTGAGTTGTCGTCATCGCTGATCCTATTAAGCTCGACTCCTCGATCGCTCCTTGGTCTCACCCCGTCCATTCTAGCCTCAGACGATCGTAGATAGAGAGCCTCTGAAGCGTTCAACTTTTGAAGCGTTCAATTTTGGCAGATTGGAGCATTCAGATTCGTTTGAACAAAACATCGCAATGAATTCAGACTTGCTTCCGGTAGCGTCCCACGCTGAGCCATGACTTTGGGTCATTTCCCCAAGCTAGGTCAAGTCCTTCCGCCTGAAGATTGTGAATGAATCGATCGAGTTGACTAACACTACCGCATTCCCATGCCAAAAGATCGCCGCGAAACACTGTTACGATTTCCAAGAACTGATTCCCTTCGCCAGGCAGCATTCGATGCCAGACCGAGCTTGTACTTGTAGGGTGATCATCGCCTGGTTTTTTGCCCCCGATCGCGGGAGTGGTCTTAAAAATATCATCGTGAAATAGCCGAATCACTTTAGACTGTTGAGTTGGATTGCTGCAATACACGGCAACACGATCGGGGTTCCAGGCTTCGCGCCAGTTCATCGCTTGAGCCGA
>DATJEM010000507.1:0-3446 GCA_035496615.1 Leptolyngbya sp. | reverse complement strand
CCAAAAGTTCATCAGGTCCGATGTATTCCAAAGCACGTTCTAAACTCATGTCCACAGGCTCTTTCAACTGCACCAACTCTTCACCGCCTGATGCGCGGTGGTTGGTCAACTGTTTCGCTTTGCAGACGTTGAGTTCTAGATCTTGGGGTCGATTGTGTTCGCCCAAAATCATACCTTTGTACACCTTTGTCCCTGGCTTGATGAAGAATACGCCGCGATCTTCAGCGTTTTGGAGCGAATAGAAGGTTGCGACTCCTTCTTCAAACGAAATCAGTACGCCATTGCGCCGCGCTTCGATGTCACCGCTCATCGGACGATATTCCAAGAAGCTGTGGTTGACGATGCCTGCACCGCGTGTGAGCCGCATACATTCACCCCGGAAGCCAATGAGACCCCGCGCCGGAATCACAAATTCTAGATTCGTGCGCCCGTTGGTTCCAACCTGCATATCTTGCATTTCGCCTTTGCGCTGTCCGAGCCGCTCGATACAACCCCCGACTGATTCTTCTGGGACATCTAGCAGCAGCGTTTCAAACGGTTCACAGGGCTGACCGTTGACTTCGCGGAAGATGACCTGCGGCTGTGAAACCTGGAACTCGTAACCTTCACGCCGCATCGTTTCGATCAGAATCCCTAAGTGCAATTCACCTCGACCTGAAACCGCGAGTTTATCCGGCGAATCAGTTTCTTCGATTCGCAGGGCGACGTTGGTTTCAAGCTCGCGGAATAAACGATCGCGCAGTTGCCGAGAGGTGACAAATGAACCTTCCAAGCCTGCGAACGGCGAATCGTTCACCGAGAAGGTCATTTGCAACGTGGGTTCATCAACTTTGATCAGCGGCAAAGCTTGCGGGTCGTTGGGATCGGTGATCGTTTCACCAATGTTGGCGTTGGCAAATCCGGCGACAGCGACCAAGTTTCCAGCGGTTGCTTCTTCAATATCAACTCGCTTCAATCCTTCAAAGCCCATCAGCTTCGAGATTTTGGACTTGACGACTTCTCCGGTATCGGTGACGATCGCAGCCTGTTGCCCAATCCGAATCGTGCCGTTGTGAATCTTACCAATCACAATCCGACCGAGATAGTCTGAATAGTCAAGCGTCGTGACCTGCAACTGAAGCGGCTTCGAGGCATCGCCTACAGGCGGCGGAACATGGCGCAAAATCGCATCAAACAGCGGCTTCATGTCGCTCGATTCTTCTTCTAGTTCGTCTTTGGCAAATCCTGACAAACCGGAACCGAACAAGTAAGGAAACTCACACTGATCATCGTCTGCACCGAGTTCGATGAAAAGATCTAGTACTTTATCGACCGCAATCATCGGATTCGCACGGGGACGATCGATCTTATTTACAAACACGATCGGGCGCAGTCCCTTTTCTAGCGCCTTCTTCAGCACAAATCGAGTCTGTGGCATCGGGCCTTCATTGGCATCGACGATCAGCAGACAGCCATCGACCATGCCCAAAACGCGCTCGACTTCGCCGCCGAAATCCGCGTGTCCCGGAGTATCGACAATGTTGATCAGCGTTTCTTTGTAACGAACTGCTGTATTTTTTGACAAAATTGTAATGCCGCGCTCACGCTCCAAATCATTGGAATCCATTACGCAGTCCGGGACTTCTTCTCCTTCGCGGAACGTTCCCGCCTGCTTTAGAAGGGCATCGACAAGCGTAGTTTTACCGTGGTCAACGTGAGCAATAATGGCAACGTTGCGAATGGGAAGAGTCATATATTCCGACCGTTAGGGTTGAAAGAAATCGTAAGAAGGCTTAACAATTCTATCCTAGCGGCTTCAGGTTTGATTGGAAATCTGTTCGATCGCCAAAATACGATCGAAGACCTCAAATGTGACAGGAAGCACCGAAAGCCGATTTCCTGGACGCACCACGGCTAATTCTTCGGGTGAAAAGGTATTCCGCAACACTTCCAGCGAAATCAGCGGTAGCTTTTTGGCAAATTCAACTCGTACAGTTTGCCACCGGGGAGCTTCGATCGAAGATTTTGCGTCGTAATATTTGCTGTCAGAATCAAACTGGGTCGGATCGGCAATCTGAGATTCTACAATTTTGATCAACCCTGCAATCCCGGGAGGATTTGTATTGGAGTGGTAGAAAAAAGCGAGATCTGCCACGTTCATCGATCGCAAATAGTTTCGAGCTTGATAGTTGCGAACTCCGTCCCAAATAGTGATACGATCGCGCTCCAAATCCTCAATGCTATAAACTTCTGGTTCCGATTTCATTAACCAATACTGCATCTGGATCTTTACTCATTCTGGGCGCAGTCTATCGCACTCATTGCCCTCGCTCGGAGAACGCTGCTGAATCGCATAAAACGAGCATTTTTTCTGGTTGACTTGAAGCATCCGATCCGGAGAAACAGTTTTTCGAGAACGCAACCTGCTATAAAAGTTTCGAGAGAGGAGTGAATATTGTATGAATTTGAAAAGCGCCCTAGATTTACTGAAAGAAACGAGTCGGACTTTTTACATTCCCATTAGTCGTCTGCCATCCGGGCTGCAAGAAGCGGTGGCTTCCGCCTACTTGTGCATGAGAGCGATCGACCAAATCGAGGATCATCCCGAGCTTGAGAATGCGGTCAAAGCGAGAATGCTCCGGCAAATCAGCCTGGTTTTACAAGGGGGCGATCGCGGTTTTACGGTCGAGGATTTTCGCCCTGTTTTTGCCGCAGAACTGACGCACCTTGAAGAAGTCACGGTTCGACTTGATGAGTGGCTGTCTTACGCTCCCTCGGAGATTGCACCGCGAATCTGGGAAGCGATCGCCTCCATGTCCGATCGGATGGCATATTGGGCAGAGTGCAACTGGGCGATCGAAACCGAAACGCAGTTGGATCAGTACACTTTTAGCGTTGCGGCATCGGTTGGTTTGTTGCTGTCGGATCTGTGGGCTTGGTATGACGGAACCAAGACCGATCGCGTTGAGGCGGTTGGATTTGGGCGCGGCTTGCAGTCGGTGAATATTCTTCGCAACCACGGGGAAGATTCGACTCGCGGCGTGACGTTCTATCCCAAAGGCTGGACAAATGACGAGATGCAGGTTTATTCTCGTCGGCAGCTTGAGCTTGCAAACGCCTATGTTGCATCACTTCCACCGACCAGTCCAGCATTAGATTTCTGTCAGATTATTCTAATGCTGGCTCATGCAACGCTAGAAGCAATGGAACATGGAGCCGAGAAGCTAACGCGATCGGAAGTGATGGAGCTAGTCCAGCAAGCCACGAAAGCGAGTTAGCATCAGCACCATTCTGCCGAAGGCTGCCTTTTACTTCGCCGATCGAGGGAAGCTTGGCAGATCGACGGCTGCGATCGAGTCTAGTTTTTTCTGCGATCGCTCTGGGTACACGATAGGGGATGGGCTTTCGCCTGCAGGGGTAAACTCGATCGATTCATTGATATGAACGCGATCATCAATCCCTAACGT
>DATJEM010000506.1:0-4940 GCA_035496615.1 Leptolyngbya sp. | reverse complement strand
CAGCAGCGTATGACCGATGCGATCGGCTCCAATGCTATCCAGGTATTCCTCACGCTCTGGCTGATAATCGGGCGATGACATTTGCAAGGTTTGGGCGGGTAAATCTTGCATAACTCGCGCCATCTGCGCCATCAGTTCGGGATAGAGCCAGGTATAAGCAGGATTTACGGTGAGTTGGGCGGTATGCGGTTGGGAGCCGTCGCGACAGAGACGCAGTTGAAAATAGCCGATCGCAGCTTTCCGCTGTGGCTCAAATACATAGCCGCTCACGACTTCAGATCGGGTCAGGACTTGTTTCGCCCATTCGATCAGGCTGCCGAATACGCTGGTTTTGAAGTCTTGGACGTGCCGATCGAAGACCTGACGGACTAAGGGCGGCATTGCCATCGTATCGAGTTGGTACAGCAGTTGAGCATCGGCGTTACTGACCGGGAGCAAGTTCGGCAGATCGGGTTCTCGATCGGCGAGTTCTTGAATTTGCTCGGCAGAAAGCGCCCAGTAGGTCATATTTGCCAAAGGCTGAAACCCGTTGTGGCGATACAGATCCAACGCTGCCTTATCGTTCACGTCAATCTCAAGTACCCAGGTTCGAGCTTGCCAAATCTTTTCTAGACAGAACCGAATCAGCAGCGAACCGAGATCGACTCTGGTGACCACCTGAGCGGTTTCTTCATCGGACTCCATGATCGCGGGTGCGACAATCACGCGATCGACTCTCCAAGTACTGCGGGTGCGATTGAACGGCGACACCTGAATCATGCCTTGAATCTTCTGATTTAGTTCTGCAACGTGAACGCAGGGCAAATTTTGCCACGGATTCGGAATCACGCTCAGAACTTTTGAGACTCCGAACCAACGGCGAATTGAAACCGCTTTTTCGCGCACCGTTGAGCATTCCGGAAGTTGGGTTTCGGGGGCGTATTGGGTGAGTTGGTCGATCGCATCGAGATCCCGGTATTGCACGGGGCGAATCACAGCGTTGGAGGTCTGAGGAAGTCGAGACATAAGTGATAAGGCAGCGGTTCAACCCCAGAATACGAATTGAGTGACGGTTTTAGGGTCAACCTTAAGGGGTATTAGTTTAAGGTTGATTGACCGATTGCAGACCGACAGAAGACCGTTCCGTAAGCGCGTCGGTTGGACGAATTAGAACGACAGGAGTTTGTTCGTTGGCGTTGCCTGCGGGATTGCTGATCAATGCCTGCTTCAGCAAAGCCATCGAGAGATCAGAAGACGCTGCTAATATTTTAACTGCTTTTAAGTCGTTGACATCAACAATTGCCGCCGATAGCCCCGTTTCGCGTTGAATGCGATCGACAATTTCTTGGGGATTGTCAGGTCCGAGCACAATAAATTGGTCATAGGGGGGAATGGTTCCGGTGACATCATCGATCAATCGCGCTTGTTCGCCTGCGAGTTGATAGAACACGCCTTTGCGACCGAAGAGCTTTGCGATCGAGCCAATGATAAACGCGCCTAGAACCCGCGCCGATCCTTCAATATTAATCAAAGTCTGCATTCCGCAAGCCGTTGCCAAACTGGATGTCGGTAAGAACAGATAGCAGAGTCGCGTTGCCAGCCATCCGGGTTTGATTTGTGTTGGATCAAGGAATAGACCTTGCATGATGGCGATCGGAGATTCGCCGATCGTCACAATGTCACCGGGTTGGGCGTGAGGCATGACGTAGCGTTTGACCACGCTGACGGGATCATCCAGATGGGTGAGCAAATGGGTTTTGATCGGTAACACATCGGAATTTGTCGCGGGTCGCCAGCGCTGCGATTCTTCGACTGAAGGGAATTTGAGCGGCACGATGATATGGCGAACTTTGGGAACCCAGCCTTGAGAGCCGTAAGCGATGTATTTGAGTTGAATCCAGGCGACTTCAAGCGCCTCTAAGTTACCGCCTTCGATTTCGATCACGGCTTCGATCGGGTCGTGTGCCCCGCTTTTGACGACCCGCCCTTCCCAATAGCCGTCTTCTCGGACTTCTGCCCCTTTGAACCGGGGAATGATGCGAGTTTTGATTTTGATGTCGTCGAGACTGCCAGACGAGAGTAGCTTCACTTCGGCATTAATTCTGGGAATCAGCACTTCTAATCGACGGGTGGTGTTGTGTAGTTCTAGTTGACCGACCAGAACGTAACGCTGGGGTTCATACGTTGCGAGTTCCCACTGACCCGGATTGATTTCCAGCGTGTTGGTTGGGCGCTGACGGTACTGGGCTTCGAGTGCCAAAACTACCAAGATGACGAGACCGACGAGACTCCCAAGAATGCCGATTAGAATGCCCACAAAAACTCCTGTATCGTTGTCTGAAAAAGATATACGGCAGTTGCACGATCGTCAACTCATTTCTAATTTTAAGATTAGGATGTTTCGCGGTTTTTTGAGCGGCGTTCTTCGCGATCGCGATCGTACCAAAACCATGCTTCATCGCTGCGGTGTTCTGCGGCTTTGATGCGATCGACTGCCCACGTTAAGTATTCTGCGTGTCGATCGCACCCAAGCCATCTGCGTCCAAGCTGTTCGGCAACCACCGCTGTTGTGCCAGAACCGAGGAAAGGATCAAGAATTAAATCGCCGCGTTGAGAAGAGGCAAGCACGAATTTTCTGATCAGTTCTTCGGGCTTTTGAGTAGGATGCGGCGTTTTTTCGTTCATGCCGTTGCAAGTGGTTGGCACGTCGATCACGTCGCGCGGCTTTGCGCCTTTGGGGTGAGGATGCCAGAGTTTCGTGTCATTTTTGCCACGATCACTGTACTGACTTGTGGAAGCTTGCGGATGTGCGGGATATTTTAAGGTGTGTGCGTTGTAGCGAGTGCGAATGTTCTCAACGGATAAATTGAATTTTTTCGATTTGCGAAAGTGCAAAATGCTTTCATGCGATCGACCCCAATCATTCGACAAGTTCGATTTGTTTTTGTAGTGCCAAATTAGCCAGCGGCAACCTTGAAAAAATTGGGAAGCGGGAAGTTTTAGATCTGCCAAAATTTCGGAAAAGCCGCAGATATAAAACGTTCCGGTGGGTTTGAGAATTCGCGCCACTTCTTCGATCCATTGCATCGACCAGTTGAGATACGATCGTTGCGATTCAAAGGTATCCCATTCTGCTTTTTTCAAGTTGTAAGGGGGATCGGAAAACACTAAATCAATTGACTCAGAAGGGAGTGTTTTCAGCCATTCTACTGCGTCACCCAGCCACAATTGACCATTATCATGAGGGTAGAAAAGGTTAGGAGAACAATTCTTTTCGTCAGAATCAACCACGATTCGATCGCGCGATTTAAGATAATCAATAGCGGGTTCAAACTGCGGCATTGCTCATTCAAGCTTGGTGCATTAGCACTATATCCGAATCGATTCATTTTTTTGCTAAATGATCCAATATTCTGTTCATCCACCGAGCCATTATATTTGTCAGCATTCCGAGAAGTTGCTGCCAGGATGGTCTGCTCCGATTCGCTCGATCGTTGTGATATTGCAACCCGCTGATCGAGAACTTACAGAACGATGTTTGGCGACAGAATTGCAAAAGCAAGCGTTACGATCGCAGTTTATTGAGTTCGGGTTGAAGGTTGTAGAATTGCTTCGTCAACTCGGACATTTAGCCGAATTGTTTGATCCCAAAACTGGATTTCCAATTTTGTCAGAGGCGGGATCTTTGCGATTGGATGATGTTGCGGTGGTGCGATCGACATTGGGATATGCGATCGTGCCTGTGGGAAATTGCTGCACGATCGTACATCCAACCTGGGGCAGCGCTGTTTATCCTTCGATTTTGATGTCTTCAGCCGATTCGAGCTTAGTTGAATCGGCGGTGGCGGGTTTGCTGGAATGCCACCAGTCTTTGAGCGGCTGAGGTAGTTTGATCCAGTACAGGGTGATCACGATCGGATCGTGCGCCTCGCGTCCGACAATTTCGACGCTGTAGGATGGACTATTGCGAGAGGCGAGATCAACAATAAATCTGCGTCCAATTCGTCGCCAGCTTGGTTCTTTGCCGCGCCATTCGATTCGGCAGCAGGGATAGGGAAGTTGATCTCGATCGAACAATCGACAACAAGCGCCAATCACGCGATAGGTGAAGTGACAACCGGGACTTGAAAAAGTGTGCCCATGAGCAAACGGGTGAGCAATCGCTGATTTTGATTCATGGGCAGGCATAAAATTAATAGCCTTCTTCCTCGTATTCGGGTTGTTTTTGCTTCGGTTTGTCGGGAATTTGCAGCGGTTGGAGGGGAACGCCTTCTTCTTGAGTTTCTGCCCAGGGATCTTCATCGAGATTTCCGGGTTCAAAACTTTCGGGCGTTCCGGGAAGTTCGGGTTTGATCTCCTCGAAATCTACGACGATCGCTTCGTCTTCTACATCGACATAGTTATCGTCGTAAATTTCGTCGGCGTACTCGTCATCATTGCGAGCCGCAAGTCCGCCCCAGTTGTCTTCTTCGTCCTCTTCATAAGCGGTGGGAGGTGGATAAATTTCGGCTTCGCGATATTGCTGACGTGGGGCTTCTTCTTCCCGGCGCAGCGGAATCGGTTCTGGTTCCCACTCGTCATCATCCCAAGTTTGCTCGATCGGCTGTCTTACCTGGGGCTGTGGCGTTTCAAGCGGGGTACGGACTCCAGACGGAAGCTGGTTTTCGGGACGGGCAGGAGAGAGATACTGATCTTGTTCACGCTCCCACGGGGGTTTACCGATGCCGAGACGCTCTAGAACGCCGACGCTCAATTGACTCATTCGTTCTTCGGAGCCTTCGATCACGATTAAGCGATCGGGGCCGCTGCTGACAATTTCGGTGATCGGTAATTCGTAGGTGCTGACGACTTGATCGGGAATCAGCGGTAGACCGATCGAGGCAATGACTAATGTATCGAGTTTGCCAGTGTCGATGTTAAATCGGAAGCCGCGTACTTTTCCTAGCAGTTCGCCTGTTTCG
>DATJEM010000505.1:0-4207 GCA_035496615.1 Leptolyngbya sp. | reverse complement strand
CAGCATCGCGATCCAACAAATCCAGCGGCGCATTGATCTTTCCTTGCAAATCTCCGTTTACTGTAGCGCGAGATTTGCGGTGGATGGATCGGGCTTGGGGTCGGTCTTGCACTTTCAGCGATCGTCCGTTTTCTCGCCGTTTTAGCTAATCGTCGAGACGCAGCAGCTTGCGGTAGAACATCTGGGAAAAATCAGAAAGCTGATTGCGTTTGAAGTTAAGAATGACTTCGATCAGAAAATCGACAAACTCAAAGTTCGACATCATGACTTCGTAACTAAGTTCTGCGTTGCCTTCAAACTGAATGCGGCAGCGGCACAAATCGGCTGGCAGCGTGGAGACGTTCCAAGTCGCGATAAACGGAATACTCGAACCGCCTTCAATTCTCCGTTCTCCTTCTAAAGCGCCTTTCTGGTACAGGCTGATCGCAAACGGGAGAAGCTGCTTTTTGTTAGCCTGCGGGTAGTATGGCGTGTAAACTCCGACTTGCTGGGTCGGCGCGGGTTGGAGGTTTCTGATAGACATGATGGCTTCCTATTTCGTCAATCCAAAACGATCGTGAGTATCTTGCGGGCGGGTTTATTGTGCCCTGGATCGGCTTGAGTTCTACAAACTGAAATAGAATCGTGTGTGTCAATATCGAAGCGGAGAATGTAGTAATACATTGAACAATACGAACCATCACCCGACAAGGGATAGAATTTTATGACGATCTCAACCGACCGCACGACGACTCCGCTAGATGTTCCGACCGCCATTTTGCAGCGCCGAGCGATTAAATCATTCAAACCGGATGCGATCGCGCCTGAACTTTTACATCAACTCGTTGAGTTAACCGTTGCGGCTCCAAGTAGCTACAACGTTCAAGACTGGAAAATCATTTTGGTGCAAGATCCGGAGCAAAAGCAGGCACTTGCAGCGGCAGCATTTAACCAACAACAAATCATTCAAGCTCCGGTGACGTTTGTGTTTGCGGCGGTTCCAGAGGCGGCAGAAGGCGATCTGACTCCGATCTTTAACGAAGCGCTCGATCGCGGTGCCTGGACTCAACAAACGGTGGACTACTTTGAAACTGCGATTCCCGGATTTCAGCAGCAGCTTGGCGACAAACGGCGGGAATATGCGATCAAAGACGCGATGATTGCTGCAACTCATACTGCATTAGCCGCAGAAAGTTTGGGATTGTCTAGCTGTTATATGAACGGTTGGGCTGAAGATCAAGTGAAAGCGGTGATCGGAGCGGCGGATGATTTGGCGATCGCGCTGTTACTTTCGATCGGGTACGCGGCTGAATCCCGCAAGAATCCGGGTCGGTTGCCGCTGAGTGCAAATGTCTTTGTCGATCGTATTGGGAACCGCTACCAGTAGACTCACGGTTGGAAGATTCTCAATTCAATGGCAGTCGCAAATAGCATTGCGGATTGATTCCAGCCATCCTGTGGCTCTCTATCAGCATATTAATGCCTATACCCAGCAGCTTTTATGGCTCTGGGTTTTGCTTTGGAGGCTGCAATCCATCGGTTAGAAAACGAGACTTCAGTAACAAAACTTGCTGGATTGATTCGCTTTAGACAATAAATAGACAACAAATGATGGCACGATCGGGGTTGAGTGATCGTCTGAACTGCGATTTGTCAAAGTTGGGTTGCCAAAGTTATGTTGCCAAAGTATTCTCTGATCATTCCGATCTACAACGAAGAAGCGACGATCGCAGCATTATACGATCGCGTTTGTGTGCTGATGGAGCAGTTGGATGCACCGACTGAATTGATTCTGATTGATGATGGCAGTCACGATCAATCGCTACGGTTGATGCGAGAACTACACGATCGAGATCCGCGGGTTTGCTATCTCAGCTTGGCGCGAAATTTTGGACATCAAATCGCAGTGACAGCAGGCTTGAACTATGTGCGGGGTCGGGTGGTTGTGGTGCTAGATGCAGATTTGCAAGATCCGCCGGAATTGATTCCAGCCATGATCGAAAAGTGGCGACAAGGGTATCAGGTTGTGTATGCTCAACGCATTCAGCGACATCAGGAACGCTGGTTTAAGCGATTTGCGGCTTATGTGTTCTATCGTCTGCTCAAACAGCTTGCAGATGTCGAGATTCCAACGGACACGGGAGATTTTTGCTTAATGGATCGTCGAATAGTCGATTTGCTCAACGCGATGCCAGAGCGAAATCGTTATATTCGGGGGCTGCGATCGTGGGTCGGATTTCGGCAAACTGCGGTCATGTTTGAGCGCGATCCAAGATTTGCAGGGGGCGCGAAGTATACATTTCATCAGTCGTTTGGGTTAGCGGTCAATGGTTTAGTTTCATTCTCAAAAGTTCCGCTTCGCATTTCGACTTATGTGGGCTTGCTTTCTGCACTTGTTGCAGTTGGAATGATGATTTTGGTGCTGTATTGGAGAATCACTTCTCCTGCTTCACCGCTGACAGGATTGACGACGATCGTGGTTGCGATCTTTTTTCTCGGTGCAGTCCAGTTGCTCAGTATCGGAATTTTGGGCGAATACATCGGGCGAATCCACGAAGAAGTGAAAAATCGTCCGCTCTATACGTTGTCTGAGGTGGCAGGGTTCGAGCGAGCAATAGAAACAGCGATTGATGAAGAACCCTATCGATCGCGCTTTTCGTGAGGGTTGAATGGAACTATCTTTGGGAATTGATTTCGGCACTTCTGGGGCACGCGCGATCGTCATCAATTCAAACCATGAAATCGTTGCTCAAGTGAGCGATCGTTTTACTCCCGCGATCGATCTGGCTGAAAACTGGAAACAAACCTTGTGGAAGTTACTTGAAGCCTTACCGATCGAAGTTCGATCGCAGTTAAGCCGCATTGCCATCAATGGCACCTCTTCAACGGTATTGCTATGCGATCGTGCGGGAGATCCGATCACGGCACCACTGTTGTATAACGATAGCTGTGGGGCAAGTGTTTTGGAGCAAATTCGAGCGATCGCGCCTGCTCAACACACCGTGATGAGTGCAACTTCTAGCCTGGCAAAACTGCTCTGGTGGCAATCGAACTGTGAAAGCTTTGCCAATGCTCAATCCTTTTTACATCAAGCCGATTGGTTAGCCTTTCAACTACATGGTGAACTCGGTATCAGCGACTATCACAATAGTTTGAAGCTGGGCTACGATGTTGAACAATTAAGCTATCCCGATTGGCTACCGCTTCAAACATTGATGCCGATCGTAGTTGCACCCGGAAGCCCGATCGCGGTGATTCGACCGACGATCGCACAAGCCTTTCACATGCCGCATCGTTGTCAAATCTGCGCTGGAACAACTGATAGCATTGCGGCGTTTATTGCGGCTCAAGCCAACAGCGTTGGAGAAGCAGTGACTTCACTAGGATCAACCTTAGTTCTAAAACTGTTAAGTGAGGCTCGAATCGATCGGGCAGAATTTGGAATTTATAGCCATCGATTTGGCACGCGCTGGTTAGTTGGGGGCGCTTCCAACACAGGCGGCGCAGTGTTACAGCACTTTTTCACATCAGATGAATTGATTGAACTTAGCGATCGCATTCCCAACGGTGAAAGCCCACTCGATTATTATCCATTGTTGAAACCAGGAGAGCGCTTTCCGATCAATGATCCAACGCTTGCACCACGATTGGAACCGCGATCGAGCGATCGAGTTGAGTTCCTTCACGGCTTACTCGAAAGCATGGCAAGAATCGAAGCTCAAGGTTATCGACAGCTAGAATCGTTTGGGGCAACCCCTTTGAAGCGAATTTTGACCGCAGGCGGAGGCGCAAAAAATTCCGCATGGACAGCCATTCGGCAAAGACAAATTGGGGTTCCCGTCACTGCTGCCGCTCAAACCGAAGCCGCCTATGGGACGGCACAACTCGCAATGCAAGGAAGCTTAGAAACCGTTTTAGACTGATTTGTGCTTTTGTGGCTCATTCGTGCACGATCGAGGCGCGATCGAGGCACAGACATGCACAAGTTCGAGCAGGAAAAACGCGGAACTATGGATTGTCTTCTAGTTCTGGAGTCGGCTGCGGCGGTTGACGTTCTAAATACAAATCTACGAAATCTTCGGCTGCGGTCTGGTTGATTTCTCTCAACGCTTTGATCATTTGCGTGACGGCTTCGGCGAGGGGGTCGCTGATTTCGTTCACCCACTGATGGACGGTCGATCGATTGATTCCCATCGTCACCGCCAAGCGATTTTGGCTGATCCCATAG
>DATJEM010000504.1:0-5662 GCA_035496615.1 Leptolyngbya sp. | reverse complement strand
GACGGGTTTACGGCGTGGCGTTTAGTGCGGATGGTCGGAAAGTTGCGTCTGCGGGTGGAGACAAAACGGTTGTAGTTTGGCAGTTAGATCAAGTGCTGGATCTCAATCAAATGCTAGACCGTGGCTGTGATTGGATTGGTGATTATTTGAAAACAAATGCAGCACTACAGCCGAGCGATCGACAGCTTTGTAATGAAATTAAACCCAGATAGAAAACAAAATTTAGTATGATCGCGACAAATATCTTGCTCTGAACCAGTCTCTCGATCGAACACATTCAGATTCATTCAGGGGAAATCTATGGCTATCATAGTCAGCAATCTACCATCAGTGTGCAGTGAAGCAGAACTCAAAGAGCTATTTCAGCCTTATGGCGAGATTCAAAACCTTAAGTTTTCCGACGACAAAACAAGCGTATCGCTCCAGTTGAGTGAGGGTGAAGATCGAGCGATCAAGGCGCTTGATCAAACTGAATGGAAAGGGCAAACGCTTCAGTTTCAGTCCCCACGCGGAGGCGATGATCCCCCCTAAGCCCAAATTTTGCTCAAACCTTGCTCAAACCTTGTTGGCACAAACAAATTAACTCTTAGCCTCATCTAGGCTTAAGCTCATTTAGGCTTAAGCCCATTTAGGCTTATAGGATGCGGCTGAAACGACGAACAGCACCTCTTCCCTCACTCAGATCAACTCCTATATTTCAGGCTTTCTCATCTTCATTCCAGTCCAATAGCATTCTGGAAAGTCAAAGGGATCAAACAACCATCGACCCCCTATGGAGATCGATCGGCTGCTAAATTCATCTGATTTCTGAGTGCTTTATCTCGAAATATTACGATTCCGGGCTTTTGTTAATAAGTGTTGCGGTCTCTTGAATGACTTGTTAGGGTATGCGTGTTCACTTGCGCTGGCTGTTTCTTATCGTTTGGAGTGAAGTGTTTTATGCTTTATCCTGTGCTTACTGCTGACCTCCTTTCCTAAATTCCAGGTGGGTCTGGGGTATCCACGAAACAATATTGAAGCACTGCGAAATATCGCTTGTCAGTTTTCCATCTCAAAGCACAACGCAAAGACTTACTTCGGTTCTTCCCCTATCCATTCAACAAAAATAAGAACCTAGTAAAACCGCAACATTGGAGGCTTTATGAATATTCAAGGAAAAACTGTTCTCGTCACAGGGGCTTCTCGTGGCATTGGACGAGAAATCGCCCTAGAATTTGCCCGACAAGGAGCGCGAAGATTGCTTTTAGTTGCGCGATCGCAGTCTCGGCTCGTGGAAGTTGCTGCTGAAATTGAAGCATTCGGGGTCGAAGCAATCCCGATCGCGCTCAATCTGATTGACTGTGTGGAGGTGAATATTACGATCGCTCAAATCTGGCGCGATTATGCTCCAATTCAGATCTTGATCAACTGTGCAGGTGTGGCATACCAAACGCCTTTTCTCCTCTCCCAGCCGTCCCAAATGCAAGAAGAGGTTGGACTAAATCTCATGGGAATGTACAACATCACGCGCTTGATTGCCCGCCGGATGGCAGTGCAACGACAAGGAACGATCGTCAATGTATCGAGCTTGATGGGAAAGATTGCCGCTCCGACAATGGCAACGTATTCCGCGACAAAGTTTGCGATTCTAGGATTTACCCAAGCGCTGAGAGGCGAACTCGCACCTCACAACATTCGGGTCATCGCTCTATTGCCATCACTCACCAATACCGAAATGGTGCAGAACTTCCAATGGTTTCGCTGGGTCATGCCAACGACACCCCAGAAAGTGGCTCAAACGCTAATCGCAGGACTGGAAAGAGAATCGCCTGAGATTTTAGTCGGATGGCAAAGTCATCTTGCGGTTTGGGCAAATCGCTTGATGCCCTGGTTCGTTGAGAAGATTGCACAGATGGCATCTCCGCTGTCTAAGAGCCATCGCGATCTCGATGCTCGGCTCAGAGCGGCTAGGGCTGGTTCTCGTTGAAGCTTGCTCATTAAAGCTTGCCCATTAAAGCTTGCTTAGGGGGGGCGGCGACTGATCGCCAACGCCACAGATCAGACTCAAAGCCTCCCATTTTGGGATTGGGGCGAGGATCGGTCGCATGCACAACCCAATTTGGTATGAGCAGCATTGCCTCGCACCGTCTTGCTCACTCCGAATGCAGACTGTCGCACCGAGTGAAGTTCAAGGATGATTCGCCACCCATTGCAGCAGGATTGTTCGATAAATTTCTTCACCTGCTGGATTGAGATGTACGCCATCCGTCGTCAGCGAAGTCTTCAACGCTTTCTGCTCAAAGAGTGGCTCAAGGGCAGTGGCTTCAAAGGGAATCTGTTGTTCAGCCGTTACATTTCTCAGCAGCGTATTGATTTGATCGACTCTCTGAATCGAGCCTGCTAATGCTGGGTTCTGACTAGCAGCAACGGTGGAATAGAAGGCAGGTAAAACATAAATGTGCTTTGCCGAGAGCGATCGCACAAGGGCGACAATTCGAGCCATATTCTGCTTAAACTGCTCGTTTTCATACCAATTTAAACGGTGTTCAAGGCAGATACAGCCTCTCGAATGAACGAATAACCTGTGATAGAAGCAATGACTTCAGGCGTTAACTCATCAAGCAATTGGTCTATCTTCGCCTGCAATTGCTCCAGAGTCTTGAATGCCGTCCACTTCAGGTCAGCTTTGAGATATTGCCGCAAGTGTTCGATGGGATTGAGTTCTGGACAGTAGGGCGGTTGAAACAACAAAATGATGTTGTCTGGCACGACCAGATCCTTGCTTTTGTGAAATCGCCCGTTATCGACTTGCAGAATGTTCAGACTGTCGCGATAGTGTGCGGAGAACTCATCCAGAAATCGCTGATAGCAGTCAGTATCGACGTGAGAAAACTGCAAGAAAAACGCATCTCCGGTGGTCGGTTCCACCGCGCCATACAGCCAAAAGGCTTTGAACAACCATTGCCATGCACCGATCGGCTTAACTCCGCAAGCGGTGATAACTCGCCCCAGCAGAGTCTTCAGCCCAAATCGACTCTCATCTTGCGCAAAATAGCGAATCGGTCTGGGGTCTTGTCGGACTTGCTGAGCATAGTGGCTCAATAGGATCAGGTCGCCTGTGAGGTTTGCTTAAACGCTTCGAACTGGGCGGGGTCTTGCTTACAGTGCTGAGGACGCGCCACTTTGAGTTTGGCTTTCAACCGATGCCGCGTCATCTGGTACACCGCATGATACTCAGCTTCAACCCCCAAGGTTTCCGACAACCACTGCTGCACCGCACCATAGCTGGCAAATCCATGCTCTGGGTCTTGGAGCCGTTTTGCTAAAGCATCTTCTGCCCATTGTGGAATCACCCGCACTCCTCCAGGCGATTTTTTCACTTCCAGCATTGCCTCAATCCCACCACCCCGGTAGAGCATCAACCAAGTTTGCAGCGTATTGCGATGTTTACCTATAGCTTTGGCGATCGTTAAAATACTCGGCGGGTTGTCCTGTTTCAGCCAGTAAAGAACTTGTAATCGTTCCTTTTCCTTTGGCGTTTTGGCTTGTTGCACTCTTGTTGCTAACACTTCCAGACTTTCCTTGACTTCGACAGAAGTAACGCCAACCATAAGTCAATCCTGGAACAACACTTCTCAGTTTAGGCTATCTGTCACTTTCTCTGTTTAAATTGGTATTACAAACCAGCCATTCCAAATTCAAAAATCAGCAGGAATCCGCCTGTAGAGCAACGGCGGAACTCTCACTATCGGCGATCGAAGTGATACTGAAGGAGCAGAACACCGCTTGCCAGGGTGAGATTGGCGTTGCTCGATCGATGATCAAAGACAGTAGGATTTTGCTTTCACTCAACCCACGCTTAATCCAGCTTGGTCAGGAAACCGGAATTTCTAGGAAAAATTCTGTTCCTTCACCCAATTGGGAACGGCAGTAAAGCTTTCCTTGATGCCGTTCAGTCACAATCTGATAGCTGATAGACATGCCCATGCCAGTCCCCTTGCCAATCGCTTTGGTGGTAAAAAATGGATCAAAAATTCGCTGTTGCACCTCTGGAGCGATACCCGAACCATTGTCCGCGATCGCAATTTGAACGACTCCTTGATCGAGCGCTTGAGTTTTAATCCGAATCGTACAAAGCTTCGCTTGAGTGCGTTGATCTTCGATCGCATCGATCGCATTCGCCAGAATATTCATAAACACCTGATTCAGTTGACTGGCATAGCAGGCGACGAGAGGCAACTCTCCATAGTCTTTGATCACCTCGACCGCAGAAAGACCGGGAGTCGCTCTTAGGCGATGTTCCAGAATCAGCAGGGTGCTATCAATCCCTTCATGGATATCAACGGGTTTCACCTCGGCTTCATCCAATCGAGAGAAGTTTCTGAGCGAAAGCACAATTTCCTTGATGCGCTCTGTCCCGATCTGCATCGAAGCCATCACTTTGGGCAGATCTTTAGCTAAAAATTCAAAATCAATGTCTTCTAAATACGCTTGAATCGGGGCTGGCGACTGCGAAAACTGCTGCTGATAGAGATAAATCAGATGCAGCAGGTTTTCAGCGTACTCGTTCACATAGCTAAGATTGCCATGAATAAAGTTGACCGGATTGTTGATCTCATGTGCCACCCCAGCGACTAAACCTCCAAGCGCAGACATTTTTTCAGACTGAATCATCCGCAGTTGAGACTGCTGAAGCTGTTCCAACGCATTCGATAGCTCTGCCGTCCGTTCTGCGACTCGCTGTTCCAAACGCTCATTCGATTTCTTGAGATGGGTTTGCTCGATCGACTGAATTCGCGCTAACAGGCTCAACAGAGCGATCACCATTCCAGCTACGATTAGCGCAATACTATCGAGAGAGCGCAACTGAGACTCAATATTTTCTTTAGGAATCACCAGCGCTAAATACCAATTCACCTCCCGAAGCGGCAGGTAGGCGACATAGTGACTTTGATCTCCGACGTTGAGCAACTCAATTCCCCGCCGATTTTTGCGGATTTGCTGAAGCACTCCGAACAGTCGCTCATCCGGCGGACGATTCTTTTTGAGGCTGTCAGCGCGATTGTCATGAGTCATAATTCGTCCTTGAGCATCGATCGCGAAGGCGTAGCTCTGGTTGCCATATTGCACATTGCTCACCACCTGATTCACTCGCTCTAGCTGCACAATGCCATGAATCTCTCCAATGGGTTTGATACTGGTATCAAATCCTTGCCAGATCGGTGCAGCAATGGAAATGGTGAGCATTCGATTCGTTCGATTGATGATCGGATCGCTCACATTCGTGATGCCTGCGATCGCTTTCTGGAAATAGACCCGATCTCCAACATAAGTAAGCTTACCTCCAACGACATTGCGCCAGCCGTCAGGCTTGCCGATCCCGAACGCATAGATATCACTAAACCGCAGTGTTTCTGCCTTTAAGTAAGGTTCCGTTTTTTCCCAGTCCATCGATCGTACCTGAGTCGTATTCGCCAGAGTTTCGAGATGAACTTTCTGATTAGAAAGCCAGCAATCTAGACTTTCCCGACCTTGAGCAAGCTCTAACACCGCATTTTTCTTCAAGCTTTCTAGCATCGTGTTTCGTACCAATTGATAGCTATAATAAGCGCCACAACTTACGAGCAGGATTGTACTAGCAGTCAGAAATTGTATCGACAAAGGGCGTTGACGAGCAGCCAAC
>DATJEM010000503.1:0-2629 GCA_035496615.1 Leptolyngbya sp. | reverse complement strand
GAAAAATCACTAATGCTTCGCCCTGCTGCAGGAGTTCAATACTATGGCGCAAAGCGGCGATCGTGGGATGGCGAGTATCGATCGGAAATCCTCCCAACTGTCGAATGAACCAGCCTTGAATTCCTTTGACCTCATCGGCAGTGACCATAAACCGCAGAGCGCGACCCGTCGCATCTTGCCCAACCGCCGCCGGAACCATGATCGCGTCCCAACGAGAGCGATGAGTTGCTGCAATGATCACAGGACCCTTAGCGGGAAAGTGTTCTCGACCTGTGATTTCAACTCGTCGGAAATAGAGCGGTAATACGAGGTAACGGGCTAATGGGTAAGCGATCGCGGACACCCACGGTACACAGCGCGAAGTTACAGATTGAGAAATGGGATTTGAGTTCTCCACAGAGGGACGATCGAGCGACTTCCGCGTAGAAGATTGTTCTTTTAGCGGAGTTGGAGTTTCAGGCGTAGGGGTGGAGCGAGTCGAAATCCCGTCATTTTTCTGGGGTTTTGTCTGTAGCATGAAGTCGATTAGAAGCATGACCAAGTAGAGACGAAAGCCTTTCGCGTAGGTTATGTGTTCATTGCACTGCACTTACGGTAGTGGGTTTTGCTGATCGTGCGTCTCTATCAAGGGACAGTTCTAGGGTTGTCTCGTGGGTATTAGTTTTAGCAGTACAATTACAATATAGGTTTGTAAGCTGCGGCAATCCCAACCAATCATCTTACAGCCAATATTTTTCAGGTTCTAACGATCGCTTCTAGAAGTCTTCGGAGGCTGTTGCAAAGCCTCCTACCCCGTAACGTGGGTTCAGGGTAGGAGATTCTGTCGCCGTTAGACTAACTTGCGCTACCGCCGACACCTGCGCTGTAGGTGTTGTCGCCAGGCTCAGATTTGCGATGCCAGCTTCCATCCTGACCGCGCTTAAATCCTTGCTTTACGCTGTTCCAAGCGACCTGCATTGCAGCCTCGCGACTCAAACCATCGTGTTGAGAGTTCTTGAATGCTGTCATAAAGACTTGATCCGAACCATCCAAGAGCTGATCGGTCACCTCAGATGGCAGTTGTTCGCTCTTCTCATCGACATCATCGCGTCCTGCTGCTTTTTTGTCAGCAGCAGACTTCGGTTTTGCGAGTTCAGCCTGATCTGCGCCGCTGTCTACACTGTTGACCTGATCAAGTTGTTTATCTTCAGCATTGATTTGCGGATTGCCTTGTGCTTGTTCGTTTCCGGTCGGCATATGAATAACTCCTAAATGTTAAATCTTGAGATCATCTTATTCAGGTCAAGCGTCGAGGACATCTTTCAAAAGAGAGCTTGTCTCAGCAAAGATCTCTATCTCGTTGGGGAAGTTATTTGTGACCTAAGATACATCCCGATCGCTCTCCCAATTCCAATTCCAATTGTTGCTCCTGCCACTGCAATTGGGCTTTGCCGTAGGCGATCTGATTTGGTTGTGTTTTCAGTCCAGTTTTTGCCCAATCGATCGCAGCTTTCACGGGAGCCGTTCCCACATTCACTGCCACAATCATTTCTTGCTCTGCCAAAGTTCGAGCAAAAATATACGTTGTTCCTTCGGCATACAGAACTTTGTAATCTCCAGTTCTTAATGCTGCGTAAGCGTGGCGCACCGCAACTAATTGACGATGACATTCATAAATTTTGTAGTCCCAATTGGCTTCGATCGGAAAGCCTCGACGAGAATCAGGATCTAATGCACCAGGCAAGCCGACTTCATCGCCATAGTAGATACTGGGCGCACCGGGAAAAGTCATCAGCAGGAGCGTGCAGAGTTCAACACTGGCACGATCGCCGCCTGAAATGCTCAACAATCGCGCTGTATCGTGACTTGCTAATAAGTTGAGTTGGGTGAGCTGAATTTCCCAGGGATAAAGCGCTAATAGATCTTCAATCTTTCGGGCATATTCACCTGCAAACATCGGGGGATAAGGATGATAATCGCGACCCTGAACTTGAGCAATATCAACCCGATCGCCGACAGCAAACGCGATCGTCGGACCCGCAAATAGATAGTTCATCACGCCATCAAACTGAGTGCCATCCAGCCATTGGCGTGAATCGCCCCAGACTTCGCCAACGATATAAGCTTCGGGGTTTGCGGCTTTGACTCGATCGCGAAACTCTTGCCAAAATCCCGGTGTTTCAATTTCAAACGGCACATCCAACCGCCAGCCATCAACGCCAAACTTGATCCAATACTCAGCAATCTCCATGATGTACTCTCGCACTTCTGGATTGTCGTGATTGAACTCTGGTAAAGCTCGATTGTTATCCCAGCCCTCATACCCTGCGGGGAACTCTCCAGTGTAGGGATGTAGCGGAAAGTCGTGAATTTTGAACCAGTCGAGCCAGGGAGAATTGCCGCCATTTTCTAGGACATCATGAAAGAAGAAAAATCCGCGACTCGAATGATTGAACACGCCATCCAGGACGACTCTAATGCCGCGCTGGTGTGCCGCTTCAAGGAGATCGCGAAATGCTTCATTGCCGCCTAGCATCGGATCGACTTGATAATAATCGTGGGTATGGTAGCGGTGATTGCTAGCGGATTGAAAAATTGGAGTGAAGTAAATCGCATTCACGCCCAAATCCTGGATATAATCCAACTTTTC
>DATJEM010000502.1:0-6165 GCA_035496615.1 Leptolyngbya sp. | reverse complement strand
GTAGAAAGCTGTTGATAGATAATCGATCGCGCCAGCGAATCTAGTAGATTTCCTGATTGCTGAACTTGATCAAGCGTACAAATTCCTACTTGATCGATCGTGGCTCCAAGCCTTGAATCAGCCATTTTCAGCGCTCGAATTGCAGTTTCGTAATTGACTTTGCTCATATTGAAAAGAGTTTCGATGATATTCGATCGAGCTGATGCAAAGGCTCCATTCCTAGAATAAAGCGATCTGAGCGGTGGGAAATCATGCTAGACCATTAAAAAGGCATTTTTCCCTCACCTATGCAAACTTACGATTGGATTGTTGTCGGCGCAGGCATCACAGGCGCATCTCTTAGCTACGAACTGACGCAACAAGGCTTTTCTGTTTTGCTGCTCGATCGCGCTTTCAATCCTTTGTCTGCGACTCGTTTTAGCTACGGTGGCATTGCTTATTGGTCGGGCACGACTGATTTAATGCGCCAATTGTGCGCCGAAGGTCGATCGATTCATCAAACGCTGTCGGCTGAGTTGGATGCGGATACTGAATTTCGGGAGATCGATTTGCTGCTGACGATCGCGCCCGAATCTGACCCTGCTAAACTCACCGCAGCTTACGCTAATTTTGCGACTCCACCGCAATTTCTCACCGTTGAAGCGGCTTGTGAACTTGAACCTTTGTTAAATCCGGATGGAATTTGTGGCGCATTGACTGTGAAACATGGACATATTGATGCGGAAAAAACCGCCCGATCGTACATCCGGGCAATGCAGCGATCGAGCGGAACCTACAAAACTGCTACGGTGATCAATTTTGTAAACGGCAATGTGATTACTTCTGAGGGGCGATTTGCGGCGGGAAAGATTGCGGTTTGCCTGGGGGGACTCACCCGGCAGTTTCTGAAGACGATGGGAATGACGATCGCGCAATATTTTACTCATACTGAAATGATCGAAACGCCTGCGACCGATCTGCGTCTAAATACATTGGTGATGCCTGCTGAAGCGGAGCGATTTCAACTCGAAGCGACTGCGACTCGCGAGTCGGCGCTTTGGGATCAGCCGGGACTTGAACCCACACCCGCAATTCTGGATGCCGGAGCGGTTCAGTTTCAAAATGGTCGGATTTGTATTGGGCAGGTGAGCCGCGCCTTGACTGATCCGAATGCCGCGATCGATGCGGCTCAGAGTGAAGCCGATTTGCGCCAAAAAGTCAGCCGCGTTTTGCCCAAAGTTGGAGCATTGCCAGGCACTTGGCGGCATTGTTTAGTGGCATTTAGCAGCGATCGGTTGCCTTTGGTTGGCGCAGTTGCAGGCGTTGAAAATGTTTATGTGTTTTCGGGATTTAGCAATCCATTGGCGATCGTGCCGCCGTTAGCGCGACGATTTGCGATTCAGGCAAATGGCGAGAGCGATCCATTGTTGCAGCAGGTTTCGCCGGAGCGGTTTAACTAAGCTGTAGGAAAATGCCACCGCGTTGAACGCCTGAGCGATTGCCGTAATTGCTGGCGGTGAGCGATCGTAGATGTTTGAAAATTGGTTCTCCTGCAAATTCCGCGACTTTCAGAATCGGTAATTGTTTTTCAAGCATCGGTTTTGCGGTTTCCCAATCGAGATATAAATAGCCAGCGTTGTCTTTTTGTAGGGCTGAGATCGCTTGATCAAACGTTTTGCTATGCGCTAGAGTATTCTTCTTCGCATTCAAAACGGTTTTCATGGCTTCGATCGAAGTGGCGAAAATCTCATATTTTCCGATCGTGGTATGGACTCCAACGACTTCAGCATCAATGTTTTTCGCTGCACTGACTGAGGCGAGGCGTGTCCAAACCGAAACGGGCTGATCGTCAATTTGAATCGTTCCGGTACTAATGCTTTGAGCTTTGCCGAGTTCGTCTAAGTGGGCGATCGCGCTTTCCGCTCCAGCATCCGCCGTTTTATCTGCGACAAACACCCAATCCATCATTTCAGCTTGCGGAATCAGTGCCAAAGCATATTCGCCTTTCACCCAAGTAAAAATGTCTTGCGGTAGGTTTAGATTCCAGCGATCGTTGAGCGAATTGATCGGAGAATTGACCCAACTTGCGATCGTTTCATGGCTTGATAAGCCTGCCCAAAGTTGATCGAGGTCGATGCCTGATGCTGAAATCGATGCGATCGCTGGAATGTAGTTCAATGCTTCGATCGGTTTGGACGAACGATTCACCTCTTTACCCGCTCGGAGAATCGCCGTTTCAGCAATTAATCCTTTGCGATCAAGACCGAGTGCGATCGCCGCAGACGTATTTTCTGAAATTTCTTTGCCGTTCAAAGCGGCTAACTGGGGGAGATTTGCAAATACAATCCCAATTCGTCCTTGTTCCAGTGCCGCGATCGCCTGCTGATAGTCGTTTGAATGCTCTAAATTTAACTCCGCCGCTTGCACATTGTTGATGGCATTCCGCAGCACTTTTGGGCTGTTGGCAAATAGTACATACTGACTGCCAACCACCGCACTCGCAACCGTGAGCGGAATTGATTCCGTTTCAACTTTGCCGTAGATGATTTTTGTGCCTTTGTAATCGTCGAATGCTAATTCTGCGCCCGCGATCGCCCGTTTTTGCCAAAAAAGCTGAAGAAATTCTCTCGATCGCTGTGTATTTCTGGTGGCGAGTGCGAGGAGATAACCTGCTGCTTTGCCGTTGGCTTCTTCTCGATCGATATCTAACGTGGTGATTGCTGCGGTGATCTCATCGCCTAACCACGGTTGTACATCTTGTCGATAGTCCAGCTCAGAATTTCCCAGAATGCCTTGTGTGAACTGCTCGAATTCGGTGCGCGTTGCGGCGCGATCGCTCGGCTTCGCCAAAACTTGTCGCAAGGTTTCTAGTCGATCGGGATTGACCAACAATGAAACCATGACGGGAGCCTGTTTTGACACAAACATCGCCGCAGTCGGCGTATTTTGCGAACTGCCTTTGAGCAGGCTGATTGGACTTTGAGCAAAAATCCAGAAAAAGCCGATCGTTCCGAGGAGTAGGAGAACTCCAGCGATCGCGGCAACGGCATTGAGAAAAGAGCGGAACTTCATAAGCACTCAAGTAGCTGTCTATCCAGAAATATTATCCCGGATGCAGGCTAACTTAGTGAAATCAGATTCTGTGAAGCCAGATTCTGTGAAACCAGATTTCGCAGGTTTTTAGGGTTGCACAATTTGATTGATCACCCACTCTTGAATCAGTTGATTGACTCGATCGGGAACTTCATCGTGCGGACAGTGCCCCGCGTTCAGATAATATTCGGTCAGTTGCGGATGATAGCTGCGGAATTTTGCCCCTCGATCGCGCGCATTAATCCACGGATCGCCTTCGCCCCACAGCATCAACAGCGGTCGCGTCAATTGATTCAATAAAACATCGACTTTTTCGCCCTGCGGTGTCCGAAATACAGAAGCGAAAACTTTATCGGCTCCAGGATCAAGCGACGGTCGCTGGATTTCTTCAATTAAGCGATCGGTCACAGCGCTCTGATCGAGATACACTTTCTCTAAAGTTTTCCGAATCACCGATTTTTGCCGCACATATTGAAACAGCAGTGAGCTTGCCCAATCTTGATGAAACAAGCTCATCACAACGTTGCCCATCACTTGGCGAATCGGATCGGGTTTCGTTGTGCCTTGAATGTCCGTAAAAGGACCTGCACTGTTAATCAAAATCAATCCTGCCGCCGATTGTGGACGTTGAGCCGCCACACAAAGCGCCGCATATCCGCCGAGCGAATTTCCCGCAATTACCGCAGGCGTACCGATTACTTCGGTAACAAACTCGTGAATCTGATCGCGCCAAAGGTCGCCACTGTAGCGCCATTCGGGTTTTGCCGATCGTCCAAATCCGAGTAAATCGATCGCCCAAACTTCAAATTCTGAACTCAATCCAATGATATTTTTACGCCAGTGATCGGTTGAAGCACCAAATCCATGAATTAATAACAAGGGGGGACGATGGTTTCGTTCACCCATCCGCACATAGTAAACTGGCTCGTTGCGCCAATTCCAATACTGTCCGGGAACCGACTCGATCGAAGACGCGACCTGCATGAGACAATCCGCAATAACTCTGTTTATCAATTCAATTGTAGAACTTAAAAGCGATCGACGGTTTCAAAGGTCTTCTGCCCATACGCTTTTGCTGCCTCTCCACAGGTGCGCGGAGTCGGAAACAGCTTAGTCGGATTCGCAATTCCTTTTGGATCAAAGGCGTGTCTGACCCATTGCATGGTTTGTAAATCCGCAGGCGTAAACATTTCTGGCATATAGCATCGCTTATCGGCTCCGATGCCATGTTCGCCGGAAATGCTGCCGCCAACTTTTACACAGAGTTTTAGAATCTCGCCGCCCAATTCTTCGACTTGTTCTAGTGCGCCTGGAATCGCATTGTTGTACAAAATTAACGGATGGAGGTTTCCGTCTCCGGCATGGAAAACATTCGCAACTTTATAGCCGTGCTTTTCTCCGAGTGCCTCGATTTCACTGAGAACATACTCTAACTTTGTGCGCGGAATCACTCCATCTTGCACATAGTAGTCTGGACTCATTTTTCCCATTGCCGCAAACGCAGCTTTGCGACCTTTCCAAATGTTCAGGCGTTCATCGACTTCAGTGGCAACCGTGACATTGCGTGCGCCGTTCTGGGTGCAGATTTCTGCGATGATCTGACTGTTGAGATCGGCTTCGACTTCTAAGCCGTCCACTTCGATTAATAGAATTGCAGTGGCATCCCGCGGATAAGGGCAAGCTGCAACGACATCACTGACGGCATTGATGCTCATGTTGTCCATCATTTCCATCCCACCCGGAATGATGCCTGCACTGATGATGTCGGAAACGGTTGCGCCTGCTGCCTCAACGCTGGCGAAGTCTGCAAGAAGTACTCGAATCGATTCGGGAGCTTTGAGAATTTTTAGCGTGATTTCAGTGGCAATTCCGAGTGTTCCTTCGGAGCCGACAAACACTCCGGTCAAATCATATCCGGGTGTTTCAGGAATCTCACTGCCCAAATCGACGATCGAGCCATCAGGAGCAACAATTTTTACGCCTAAAACGTGATTTGTCGTTACGCCGTACTTCAAGCAATGTACCCCGCCTGAATTTTCAGCAACATTGCCCCCGATCGAACAAATAATCTGACTTGATGGATCAGGGGCGTAATAAAATCCTGCCCCACTCACCGTTTGCGTGACCCAACTATTGATCACGCCCGGTTGCACAATCACGCGCTGATTGTCTAAATCAACCTGGAGAATTTTTCGCATCAGCGAAGTCACAATCAAAACGCAGTTTTCGATCGGGAGCGCGCCCCCGGATAGTCCGGTTCCCGAACCTCTTGCGACAAACGGAACTTGATGCCGATCGCACACCTTCACAACAGCGGCAACTTCTTCAGTGGTGCGCGGCAAAACCACGATCGCGGGACGTTCTCGATAGCTCGTCAATCCGTCACATTCATACACTAATAATTCTTCACGCTTACGAACAACCCCGGATTTCCCTACAACGGCTGTGAAATCGCGCTCGATCGCCTGCCAGTTTGGTTGAGTGACTTTTGGGTAAGTGTCTTCTGGTTGAGTGACTATCGCTGTCATGATCATTCTCGTTGCAACGCTATCTTTAACGTACCAAAAATTCTGCGGCGAAGCTGGAAATTGCCCTGATGGGGGGCAGTGAATCGATAGAAAGAGGGTAGAGTCCTCGATCGCGCTTCTCAACCTACCCATCGGGGACTATTCTACAAAGATAATCCCTGCGGCGAGTTGGATGGATTTGAGTTCTGTGTTGCGCCGATCGTCAATCGATCGCTGCTTCAGTTCTAGTTCTCGATTGACTTTCTTTAGCAATCCTTCAGTTGCAGGCAGCATTCGGAGTCTGCCTGATTGCTTGAACTGTTGAATGCGATCTTCAAGCTGTTGACGGCGACGATCGGCGTAGTTCTCAGCGCTACGATCTTGAACTCGACAACGATTGTCATTTTCAGCAGCAAAATCTCTTGATGCTCGATCAAACGCTTGTTCTAAAGCATCATCACAGTCGCTATAGAGAGAGAGAACTTGGTCTAAGTTGTCTAGTAGGTTCATCGCATTCAGCTTGGCTTTGCCATGACGGGCGGCGCGATAAACAAAGCGTTCTGATTGTTCATCAGACAGCAATTGC
>DATJEM010000501.1:0-3212 GCA_035496615.1 Leptolyngbya sp. | reverse complement strand
GCGATCGAGGAGTTTGGTCACTTGGAAATGGTCGGCAAACTGATCGAAGCCCACACCAAAAACGTAGACCAAACCGCAGCCTTTAAAAGCTCTTTGTTTGCCGTGCGCGGCATGGGACCTCACTTCCTCGATAGTCAGGGTTCAGCTTGGACAGCCACCTACATTAATGAAGGTGGCGATGTCGTGCGCGATCTGCGTGCCAATATTGGAGCAGAAGCCGGAGCGCGTCAAACCTACGAAGCGCTGATCAAGCTTGCTCCAGATAAAGGAACTGAAAAAACATTGGTGCATCTGCTGACCCGCGAGATTTCGCATACTCAAATGTTTATGAAAGCTCTAGATTCAATGGGCAAACTCACCGATCCAATGTTTGGTAACATCCAACCGGATGAGACGGTTGATATCTACTACAACCTTTCTCAGAACGGGCAAGACCAGCGCGGTCCCTGGAATTCGGAGCCGACCTTCAAGTACATTGCCGATCCGATGGCTGAAAAAGCATAAAGCACGATCGCATAAAGCACGATCGCCTGTGCGTTGATGCTGGCAGGAGCTTTGGTTTATCTCAAAGCTCCTCTTTGCTGTAATCTAATTCGAGATCAACTGTTGAATCCGCTCTGGCTCCTCGCCGAGCCAAGTAGGATGCTGTGCAGTGCCATCGAAGATCGATGAGGTTTTGAATGGCTCAAATTTTCCTCTTGCGCCCGCTTCTGCGGTTTTTGCTAGCAAAGCTTGTACCTGCTGTTCATCCATCGGCTGAAAAGTTCGCACTGCTTCAAATGCTTGATCCAGAATCTCCATGCTGTCCATTCCGGTAATCACAACGGATGTCGGTAGATTCAACGCATAATGTAGACACTCGATCGGGGTGACAGTGTTCGATCGCAACAAAATCCCATTTGCCATTGTTTTCATCGCCAGAACACCAATCTTTTGCTTCACTAGCTCTGGAACAACTCGCTTCGCAAAGCTGCGATAGTGAGCGTCCATCACATTGAGCGGCATTTGTGCTGTGTCAAACTTAAAGTGATGTTCAGCCGCAACATTCAGCATATGAAGATGCACTTCAGGATCTTTGTGCCCTGTAAAACCAATGTAGCGAAGCTTACCCGCTTGCTGTGCCTCAGTGACGGCGGTATGCGCGCCCTCTGGATCAAAGATGCGATGCGGATCTTCAAATCTTAGTACTTCATGGTATTGCACTAAATCGAGGTGATCGGTCTGAAGGCGCTTCAGAGATTCATCAATCTGCTGCGCGGCGGCTTTTTTAGACCGACCATCAATTTTAGTCATCAGAAACACTTTGTCGCGATATCCCGCTTGGAGCGCTTTTCCCATGCGGATTTCGCTCGCGCCATCATTGTAGTCCCAACAGTTGTCCATGAAGGTAATCCCGCGATCGATTGCGGTACGAACAAGCCGAATTGCCAGCGCTTCATCCACGTGCTTGAGGCTAAGATGCCAGCCCCCAAGCCCGATCGCCGAAACTTTTTCTCCGGTGTTGCCTAGTTCTCGATACTGCATTTCTGAGTTCGTCATTTTGTTCCCGCTCAACAGTTCCATCTATTAGAATGCTGTCGATCGTGATTTCAATGATCTGATTGAACATCCGCCCAAAGTGGGAAGATCAGGGTAGAAAGTGCGTCGATCGCAGAATTGCTAGGAGATTTGTGTCAGCTTCTGCTAAACACGCATGACCACTGTGTGGCAACGTGATTTGTTGAGCATTGGGAAAGATTTGACTGAGCCGTTGAGCTTCTTCAACGGAGGGAAGTAGGTGATCGTCTCGACCGCTAATCAACAAAACCGGTAGTGTGATTTGTGCCAGTTTTGCGGTATCCATCTCAAAAGTTCGTAGCAGTTCCAAACGTTGTTCTGCGGTCTTTTTAGGCGCATCCTGAACTGCTTTTAGCAAAGCTTTTTGAGCGATCGGCGAAAGTCGATGAACCTGAGACAGAAACGGCAGCGCCAAGTAAGAAGAAAGCTCATACAGAAAACGAGGTGTCCAGGGCAATAATAGCGCTCCGAGATCTAGCCAGGGAACGCGATGAAACGAGGAAGCTGAATTTGCCAGAATCAAGTGCGTGAATAGTTCAGGAGCTTGCGATACTACCTTGAGTGCAATGTTGCCGCCGAATGATTCTCCACAAAGATAGACGCTAGAGCGAGGATAGCGATTAAGTTCCGCTTGCGTCAATGCAATGACCTGTTGGGAAAGGTCATTCCAACTTCCCATTTCATCGGCAGGAATGATAAAACTACGCACATCAAACACAGTTTCTAAACTTGAAGTCTGACATTGAATCAGTTCTTTACCCGTTTCGTCCATGCCTGGCAAGAAGACAAAAAGCGGGAGATCGGGGTTTGCATGTCCGATCGTTAGGAAGTAAGGCTTTTTCATATGAGTACTTGCTCGAATCTCTGCGATCGTACCGAAGATGTTTAAGAGGCGAATTTAATTGATTGAATGCTCAATGCTAAGAGGTTTTTTGGGGGGCAACGTAGACCGGATGGGTGAGTTCGCCCACTCGATTAAAGGGATAGTATCGCACGATCGCCTTTCCGATAATATCTTTGCGAGGGACAAATCCCCAATAGTGACTATCATAGCTATTATTGCGATTGTCTCCCAACACCAAATAAGCATTCGCTGGAACAGTCACAGGACCCCACTGATAGTTTGGTTGCGCTTCGATATACTGTTCTTTCAAAGGAGAACCATTGACCCAAACTTGCCCGCCTTTAACCTGAATCGTTTCGCCCGGTAAGCCAATCACGCGCTTGATAAAAGCATCATGAAAGTTCTGCTGCTGTAGAGTTTGAGTTGGATTAAATACAATCACATCTCCTCGCTGAGGATTGGTAAAATCATAGCTCAGCTTGTCGATGATCAGACGATCGTTGATTTGCAGGGTCGGTTCCATTGAACCCGAAGGAATATATCGAGCTTCTGCCACAAACGTCCGAATTCCCAAAGCTAGAAATAAGCTCATTCCTAGTACTTTTACAGTCTCTATCCAGGGTGAATTAGACTGAAATCTCTGCAAAAATCTGTTAGCCATAGTCTGCGTCAATAGAATGATGGACATACAGAGCTTCGATGAAAGCTTCGGCTCTATTTTTCTAGCTTAAACCACTGACATGGCGCATTCATGGCAAAAATATCGCAGTGCGGTGGACGTTTGGCAAGTTCTTTATTTGTATTCTTTATT
>DATJEM010000500.1:0-6460 GCA_035496615.1 Leptolyngbya sp. | reverse complement strand
CCATCATCAACCACAACAATTTCGTAATCTGAAAACTGTTGATGTTCGAGCGCTCGAAGACATTTTTCTAAAATCGGTTTGCGGTTGTACGTTGGAATGACAACACTCAAAAACACAGCGCTATTCTCCTCGTTCGTTCGTTCTTAGTATCCTCGATCGAGATTTACCCCGATCGAGTTCCAGAATTCTTTTCAACTTCTGATCTGTGATACAGAACTTTTACGTCATCATTGTAAACTTGGTTGTCTTGACGTTACAGAGAGCGGAAATTTATGGGTCGTGCGAAAAAAGTGGTATTGGCTTACTCCGGTGGAGTCGATACATCCGTTTGTATTCCATACCTCAAGCAAGAGTGGGGCGTTGAAGAAGTCATCACCTTAGCGGCGGATTTGGGACAGGGCGATGAATTGGAGCCGATTCGAGAAAAGGCGTTGACATCGGGGGCATCCATTTCGCTCGTTGCAGATGCCAAAGTCAGCTTTATCAAAGACTACGCATTTCCAGCGATTCAGGCGAATGCAATGTACGAAAATCGCTATCCGCTCTCAACTGCGTTAGCGCGTCCCTTGATTGCCAAACTGCTAGTGGATGCGGCGGCAGAATATGGAGCCGATGCGGTGGCGCATGGTTGTACAGGCAAGGGAAACGATCAGGTGCGGTTTGATGTCGCGATCGCAGCCCTCAATCCCGATTTGAAAGTTCTCGCCCCCGCCCGCGAATGGGGGATGAGCCGCGAAGAAACGATCGCTTATGGTGAAAAATTTGGCATCGCCTCTCCGGTGAAGAAAAAGTCGCCTTACAGCATCGATCGCAATTTGCTCGGTCGCAGCATCGAAGCAGGGCCGCTTGAAGATCCGTGGACGGAACCGCTAGAAGAAATCTATGCGATGACCAAAGCGATCGAAGACACCCCGAACGAACCGGACTACCTTGAAATCGGATTTGAAACCGGAATTCCGGTGAGTTTGGATGGTCGGATGCTGAACCCGATCGAACTTGTCACCGAACTCAACGATCGGGTCGGAAACCACGGCATCGGGCGGATCGATATGATCGAAAACCGCTTGGTCGGAATCAAGTCGCGTGAAATCTACGAAACTCCGGCTTTGCTAGTTTTGATTCAAGCGCACCGGGACTTGGAAAGCTTGGCGCTGACCGCAGATGTAGCACACTACAAGCGAGGAATCGAGGAAACCTACTCGCAAATGATTTATAACGGCTTGTGGTACAGCCCGCTGAAGTCAGCCCTAGATGCGTTTGTGCGGCAGACCCAGGAGAAGGTCACGGGAACAGTCCGAGTGAAATTGTTTAAGGGCAATTGTGCGATCGTCGGTCGCAAGTCCGAAAATTCGCTCTATACGCCAGATTTGGCAACTTACGGTTCAGACGATCAGTTTGATCACAAAGCGGCGGAAGGATTTATCTACGTTTGGGGGTTGCCGACTCGTGTTTGGTCGCAACATCACCGCAAATCGCTGTAGATTGACCTGAGTGAACCATCCCTACCTGAATAGCCTCGGTAGGGATGGGTTCTTTTAACCCGCAGCGCTCCCCAACAAAAACAACGTGAGCAATGTTCCACTGTTCCAAAGTGCATGCAGTAGAACGGATGCCATCAAGTTCTGAGTTCGCGTGTAGACAAATCCCAAGATTATTCCCAACACCGTCAAAGGCAAAACTTCGGACAGGCTGAGATGCACGATCGCAAAAATCAAACTGCTTAACAAAATCGCTTGCCAGGTTGTGAAATACTTGGTCAGCGACGGTAATAGAAAGCCGCGAAAAAATGTTTCTTCAAACAACGGAGCCGCGATCGCTGCCGTGATAAAAAATATTACCAGCGCGATCGTGTCTCGACCTTCAAGCGCGATCGACAACAATGGATTACTGCCGCCTCGCCCTTGCCAAATCTTTTCATTGATCCAAGAAACTCCCGCCACCAAAGGATAAGCCGCCGCATAGCCGCCAACTCCCCACAGCAACCAGCGCCCTTTGAGACTGAAGCGGAACCAATTTCTCTCGATCGGCAAGAATCTTTTAATCGAGAGATACAAAACGCCAAGTCCACCCGCTGCCAGAAGCAGATAAGTGACTAGAGCTAAAAACGCTCGATCGCGAACGGTGAAAGCGGCTGGATTAAGTTGAAACGAGGACTTCGCAACTAACAATCCCACGGGCAAAAGCACCTGTCCGATTAGAAGTTGCCCCACGGCAAAGAAGCCGACAACCAAAACTTGCCAAGTGATTTCATAGTCCCAGGGCACTGTCCATTCGATCGCATTCGTTCCCGCTAATAAAGACTGCTTGCGTTTGATCACCCACTGCCCCGCAAGGAACAGCAGCAAGACGAAGCCGAGAATCAACGCGATCGTGGGCACTGCATTCGCGCTGACCCATTTGACCAGTGCTTGTTGAGAATCTGCTTGTTCTGCGGTGCGCAGTTCGCTCAAAGCATCCGATCGCTGCTCCAATGTATAAAGCTTTTCTAAGGCACGATTGCGAAACCATCCCGTAAGGTTTTGTTGCAGAATCGGTTCCGCCCTCGGTGGCAAAGCGTCGCGCCAAAGCGCGGTTAACGTAGCGGCGGTCGATCGTAGATTTGCGCTTGTTTGAGTTTGAGAATCTGTCAAACTTGCCCAACTTTTTAAAGCGGCATCGACCTGTTTTTGCTGAGTTTGCAGAATCCCAATTCTGATATCAAGTTCATCCCGCAGCGTTTTCTGTTTTGCTAATTCCACCGTCAGTGGTTTCGCAGGGTTGGGAGCCGGACTCGCCAAAATCTGAGATTGAGCCGAATTGATTGCTTTATCGACGGACGATCGCGTTTTTTGATATGCCTCTAGCGCCGTTTTTTGCGGATCGCGATCGGTCAATGCGGCTGTGTTTTTGTCGCCCTGATACTGTGCCGCCTGCAACAGCAAATCTGTTTGGGAAAGCTCTAATCGGCTTTGGAACTGCGGTTCGTTCCAACTGCTGATCAGGTCGAGCGCGATCGCCGCGATCGCCACTAAGGTCAAACCCCACAATAAAATCCGCTTCGGTGTCATGAAATCCTCTTAAAACGCGCAGAGTGCCTTCCCGCTATTTTAGGGGAACGTTAGCGCTTGGATGGGGAGTCATTGAATTTTGGCGACCCGAACACGATAGAATCATCCTGACTTTTTGCCCCAACTATGTTCTATGACGACTCGTGTAATTCTCGTGCGCCACGGTGAAAGCAGCTACAACGCTGAACGCAGAGTTCAGGGGCACATCGATTTATCGACCTTGACCGAGACGGGCGAAACCATGGCAACCCAAGTTGCAACCGCTCTCCAAGACATTCAGTTTGATGCGGTTTATAGCAGTCCTTTGCAGCGGGCGAAGCGAACCGCAGAACTGATCGTTTCTGGCTTAACTAATTCGCCTGCGATTCAAACTACCGATGACCTGAAAGAAATTAGCTTACCGCTGTGGGAAGGCTTGCTGTTTACTGAGGTCGAACAGAACTATCCCGAACTTTATCAGGATTGGCTGACTCAGCCCCACAAGCTGAAGATGACCCTGCCCGATCGCACCGACTTTTACCCCGTTCCCGCGCTATACGAGCAAGCCCAACGCTTTTGGCGATCGACCATTGCTCAGCACGCGGATCAAACCATTCTGATCGTCGGGCACAGCGGAATCAATCGATCGCTGATCAATTCCGCGATCGGGCTTCAACCTGCCGATTACCAACGTTTCCACCTTTCCAACTGCGGCATCAGCATTCTCAACTTCTCTGGTGCTTTGGGTCAGCCCGTCCAAATCGAAGCGCTGAATGTTACCGCTCATCTCGGCGAACCGCTCCCCAAGCTCAGACCGAAACACAAAGGTGTGCGGCTCTTGCTGGTGCGGCACGGTGAGACAGAATGGAATCGGAAAGGGCAGTTTCAAGGTCAAATTGATGTCCCGCTCAACGACAACGGACGAGTTCAAGCTGCCCAAGCCGCTGAATTTCTCAAACCGATTCAAATTGATGCAGCGGTGAGTAGTTCGATGTCGCGACCCAAAGAGACCGCCGAGATCATTCTCAAATATCATCCACAGGTTGAACTTCAACTGCGTGACGATCTGCGCGAAATTAGTCACGGACTTTGGGAAGGTAAGTTTGAGGCAGAAATCGAAGCAAGTTATCCGGGATTATTGCATCAATGGCAGCGTCAGCCAGAAACCGTACAGATGCCAGAAGGCGAGAACTTGCAGCAGGTTTGGGATCGGGCGATCGAGGGATGGAACGCGATCGCCCAATCTGCTACACCTGGGGACACCGTTCTCGTCGTCGCTCACGATGCCATCAACAAAGCAATCCTTTGCTACATCTCAGGCTTGTCCCCCGCCGCATTCTGGAATTTCAAACAGGGCAACGGCGCGGTCAGCGTGATCGATTACCCCAGAGGGGTTGATGCGACTCCAATGCTGATGGCGATGAATATCACGACGCATTTGGGCGGCGTTTTGGATACAACCGCAGCCGGAGCGCTTTAGGTTTATTTGAGCGATCGCGCTACTGCTTAAATCGCGATCGCTTTCTTTCGAGGTCGCCCACCTTTTTTTCCATTTTGTCTCGCGGCTTCTGATTTCGCTTTTGAAGTTTTCTTTCCGCCCTGCTTCGCCAGTTCTGACATCGTTACTTTTGTGCCTAAGATTCTGCAAATTATGCCAGGAATACTAAAGTCAACACCTAGCTTTTCCCAATGAATACTGTTGCCTGATCCAGATAGATGAACATCAGATAAGTCTTCTGAAGAAGCTTCTGCAATCTCCCGAATCAGCGGTGCTGGAAAAGAAAAACAGGCATCGTTTGTCAATGTAATTGCATATATCAACTTTTGAGGGTCAAAGCTAACAGAGACAGCACGGGGTTCAACTGATGCAGCTTCAATCCAAGCAGCTTTTGCATTACTGATCTGCTCTTCTATCTGAGCTTCAGTGACCTCCTTTTTCCAACTTTTCTGAGCCATGTATTTTCTCCCAACTGATAAGTAGTTGATCTTGGTTGTCTGCTACGAATTCCCAGGCTTTTTTAATATCAATAATTTTAATTTTAGGATGCGCGGTTATTATCTCCGGTGGAATTTCATTGTTACCGAGACTAATTTTTATATCTTTGTCACTTCGGCTTTTCTTTCTTCCAATAAACACATGAACGTGGGGTGGAAGGTGATCATCTGAATAGATATATACAAATAAATTATTCTTTAAGTCTTCGAGAACTTTCGCCATTTAATAATTGCCTTGATCATAGATATTCTTATTACGTGAATCACATCAATTAAAACTTTAATTATTTCTATGATTTATATCGTTGTCGTCAAGATAACCCAAGCGCTGGGTTTTGTAAAGTAGCGCTTTAAAAAAGCTAAAGGTAGAGAGTGCAGCGTCGAAACGTATTTGAATAGTAGATATCGATCGAGCGCATCTTGATTGCCTGTTCCCCTTTGACTGAAAACTATGTTTGTTTTGCTTCAGCAAGTCCGATTCCTTGATCCCGTTGCCAATGTCGATCGCGTTACTGATGTTTTATTAAAAAACGGTATCGTTCAATCGTTCTCACCGTCCGAAATTCCCGCAGAAGCCGAAGTTCGATCGTGTTCTGGCTGCATTCTCGCGCCTGGTCTAATCGATTTGTACAGTCACAGTGGCGAACCCGGATTTGAAGAACGTGAAACTTTAGAATCGCTGGAACACGCCGCGATCGCTGGTGGCTTCACTCAATTAAATCTTTTGCCGGATACCGATCCCGCGATCGATCAGGTCGCGATCGTCGCTCAAATTCGCGCCAAATTTCCTAAATTCAACTGCTGGGGCGCGCTGACAATCAACACTCAGGGGCAGCAAATGACCGAATTCACAGAACTCGCTGCCGCTGGAATTAGCGGATTTAGTGACGGAAAAGCGATCGCCAATCTGGCTTTAGTCCGACGAGTCTTGGAATATTTGCAGCCGCTAGGAAAACCGATCGCGCTGTGGGCGTGTGATGCCGAACTTGCGGGAAAAGGAGTGATCCGCGAAGGCGCAAATTCAATGCGGTTTGGACTTCCCGGCATTCCCGTGATGGCGGAAACGGCTCCGCTCTCTGCATTGATTGAATGTATCGAAGAGATTGGAACGCCGGTACATTTAATGCGAATTTCAACGGCTCGGAGCGTGGAACTGATTCGATCGGCAAAATCACGCGGTGTTGCGATTACTGCCAGTACAACTTGGCTCCATTTACTGTTAAATACGGATGCTGTGCGATCGTATGATCCCAGTCTGCGACTCAATCCGCCGCTCGGAAATCCAACCGATCAAGCCGCATTGATTCAAGCGGTGTCGGATGGCGTGATTGATGCGATCGCTGTTGATCACAGCCCTTACACCTATGAAGAGAAAACTGTTGCCTTCGGAGAAGCACCATCAGGCGCGATCGGGTTAGAACTGGCTTTACCCTTGCTGT
>DATJEM010000499.1:0-4305 GCA_035496615.1 Leptolyngbya sp. | reverse complement strand
GACTTGAACAACGTTGGGATCAACAGCATCTGAGTTAATAAAATGACGGAAGCGGCGAACTTTTGCTGGATCGTCGATCGTCGTTTTCCACTCGCAAGCATAGGTATTGACTTGATGCGTCATTTCGGCTTCGAGTTCGGCACAAATCCCCAATGAATCCTCAATGATGACTTGTTGAAGATAGTCCATTCCCCCTTCGAGTTTATTCAACCAAGTTGCAGTGCGTTCTAAACGATTTGCAGTGCGAATATAGAACATTAAGAAGCGATCGATATATCGAATCAAAGTGTCTTTGTCTAAATCTGCGGCTAAGAGTTGAGCGTGTTGTGGTTTCATGCCGCCGTTGCCACAGATATATAAATTCCAACCTTTTTCAGTTGCAATGATGCCAAAATCTTTGCTTTGAGCTTCGGCACATTCGCGAGTGCAGCCGGAGACGGCGGATTTGAGCTTATGCGGTGCGCGCAAGCCTCGATATCGCAGTTCAACTTCGATCGCCAGACTGGTTGAATCTTGTACCCCAAATCGACACCAAGTACTACCCACACAGGATTTCACCGTTCGTAGAGCTTTCCCGTAAGCATGACCCGACTCAAATCCGGCATCAATTAACTGTTTCCAAATCCGCGGCAATTGCTCCACGCTTGCGCCAAATAAATCGACCCGCTGACCGCCTGTAATCTTTGTGTATAGTCCAAACTCTTTTGCAACTTGACCTAATGTAATCAGTTGATCTGGCGTGAGTTCTCCCCCTGGAACCCGCGGCACAACTGAGTAAGTTCCATCCCGCTGAATGTTGGCAAGAAAAGCGTCGTTCGTATCTTGTAAGCCTGCATGAGCGGGATCGAGAATGTGATCATTCCAAGCAGAAGCGAGAATTGAACCGATCGCGGGCTTACAGATTTCGCAACCTTGTCCGGTGCCATGCGCTTGAAGGATCTGATCGAAGGTGTGAATGTTCTGCGATCGTACAAGATGATAAAGTTCTTGACGCGAGTAGGCAAAATGTTCACAGAGATGATTTTTAACTTCGATCCCCGCTTTTTTCAGTTCTGATTTGAGTAAATCTGTGACGAGCGGAACGCATCCCCCGCAGCCCGTTCCCGCTTTAGTCCATTGCTTGATGCTGCCAATATCTGTCAATTTTTGAGTTTGAATCGCATCGCAGATATCGCGCTTTGTCACGGTATTACAAGAGCAAATTTGTGCAGTTTCTGGGAAACTCTCGACTCCCATCACCGAACTTCCGCTGCCGTTACGCGGCGGCATGATCAAGTCTTCAGGATGCGGTGGCAAAGTAATTTGATTTTGTGCCAACTGGAGTAAGTTGCCGTATGCCGAAGCATCTCCAACTAAGATTCCACCTAGCAGGCGCTTTCCGGTTCGATCAACGACCAGCTTTTTGTAAGTTCCTTGAATGGCATCGACGATCGCGATTTCTTTCGAGCCTTCAGTTTTAGCAAACGCATCCCCAAAGCTTGCCACATCAATCCCCAACAGTTTCAGCTTCGTGGACATATCCGCGCCCGTAAACTGGGTTTCTTGCGCTCCACAAAGATGATCCGCTGCTACCGCAGCCATCGCATAGCCGGGAGCCACTAACCCATAAATTCGATTTTCATATAAAGCGCATTCGCCGATCGCGTAAATATCGGTATCCGAAGTTTGGCAGTTTTGATCGATCGCAATTCCACCTCGCTCGCCAACTTTCAGACCAGACGATCGGGCAATTTCATCTCGCGGACGAATCCCCGCCGAAAACACGATTAAATCGGTCTGTAACTCCGTGCCATCTGCAAACGTCATTTTGTGAACGCGCCCATTTTCGCTCACAATTTCTGTCGTAGACTTGCTTGTATGAACGGTCACATCGATCGCTTCGATATTTTGTTTGAGCAATGCCCCGCCTGCCTCATCTACTTGCACAGGCATCAATCGCGGCATAAATTCAACGACGTGCGTTTCGAGTCCCAAATTTTTCAGCGCATTGGCACACTCTAATCCAAGCAGTCCACCACCCACTACAACCCCAACGCGGCAAGACTTAGCATAGGTTGCGATCGCTTCAAGGTCATCAAGCGTGCGATACACAAATGTCCCTGCGGTATCCTTGCCTTGAATCGATGGCACAAACGGAAATGATCCCGTCGCCAACACTAGCTTGTCGTAATCGATCGTGATGCCTTTGGCTGAAGTGACTTGTTTGCGATCGCGATCGATTGCAACTGCCCGATCCCCAAGATGAATCTGGACGGAATGATCCCGGTAGAAATTCGGTTCAACTAACGACAGGCTTTCTGCGGTCTGACCTGCAAAGAACTTGCTGAGATTGACGCGATCGTAAGCCATTCTAGATTCTTCAGAGAACGTAATCAGGTTCCAGTCTTCTGAACCGTTCTCAATGCATCGTTCTATGAACTTGTGCCCGACCATGCCGTTGCCAATCACAACCAAATTCTGCTTTGTCATACAAGCTAGTCGCCGCTACGTGATCAGTCTCAGCCTATGAAATCTCAGAATTTGTTTTGTAACTCTCGATACAGAGTTGCATTTAGGATGACAGGGCTGCATGATCCCGATTCGAGTTACGCATTGATCGCTCAGAGACCGTTCAGAGATCGTTCAGATCGGCGATCGCACAATGAAAAAAGCGATCGCGGCGGTGCGATCGCTCTTCCATCAAATCCATTCCGGCTATTCTCGATTCGCTGAAGCTTATCGTTGAGCCGCTTGCTGCGCTCCCGGTTTCGCCAATGCATTTCGCTGTAAGGTGTTCAGCGCTCCTGCATACTGCGGATCTTGGGGGGTGCCAATCAGTTTCGGATTGGTTGCCAAGAATTTCTGTTGCGCATCTGACAGATCAACTTTAATATCCGGTGTCACTCCTTTGTGGCTGATGTCGGTTCCGTTTGGCGTGTAATAATGTGCGATCGTTACCGCGATCCCCGAGCCGTCCGAGAGCGAATGTACCGACTGTACCAGCGCTTTACCGAAGGTTTGGCTACCGACGATCGTGGCGCGTTTGTTGTCTTTCAGCGCCCCGGTGAGAATTTCGCTCGAACTTGCCGATCGACCATCTACAATCACCGCTAGCGGCAGCTTGGTCAACGGTCTGCCATTGGCGTAAGTTGTATCGCCGACTCCTTGACGATTCACGGTTTTCACGATCGAGCCTTTATCCAACCACATCCGACTAATATCGATGCTGGCTTGCAGCAGTCCACCCGGATTCCCACGCAGATCTAGAACGAACGCATCCACTTTCTGATCGCTCAGGCTCTTAATCGCACGTTCCATTTGTTCGGAAGCGTGGCTGCTAAATTCTGCAAGGCGGATATAGCCGATGCGATTCTTGCCTTCCTGTCTGACGCTAGCGCGCACCGTTTGCAGTTCAATTCGAGCGCGGGTCAGCGGTAAGTTAAAGTTAGCCGCGCCATCGCGGGCAATTTGCAGGGTAACTTTCGTTCCGACTTCTCCTCGAATCAGGTTTGAGGCATCTTCGACCGTCATTCCTTTGGTCGGTTTGCCGTTGATTGCCAAAATACGATCGCCCGACTTGATCCCCGCCCGAATCGCTGGAGAATTTTCTAACGGTTCAACGATCGTTAAAGCCTTTGTTTTCTCGTCTTGTTCCAGCCGGATGCCGACTCCCGAAAGCTCACCAGAAGTTTGACTACTTAAGGATTCAAACTGCTTCGGATCCATAAATCGCGTGTAGGGATCATCCAGCTTTTTCAGCGCGTCCCGTAGTGCTACATATGCCTGCTGCCGAGAAGTGTAATTCTTGCTCAACAACGTTTGTCGAACCGAATTCCAGTCATTTTTATTAAAAGTGCCATCCACGTACTCGCGGTTGACAATTTGCCATGCCTCATCAAGGACTGACTTGGGGCTGTCTTGGAGAGCCGCCCGGACAGAACGATCAGCGCTAAATACAGTTACGGCAGCGGTTGCCGCAACAACACCGCTACAGAAAGCAACTTGAAGCAGTGAAACACGTCGAGTGGGTCGATTCATTGAGTGTAGAGAAACGAGGAGTGGACAGTTTGACTGAGGCTATCACACCTGAAACCAGGGTGATATGCATGAAATTAAATTGCCAGAAACCTAATAATAGAGGGAAATTCGGGGAAGGTACGGAAATCCTGAATTACTAGTTACAAGGGGACACAGTGTTATTCCGGATGAACTAAAAGTTTTAGGACAGTTGAGCAAGGATCTCTGAGTTGAAACCGAGCCATTCGATTAATATGGCTGAGTCTCCGCAAGGCGAATGCAACCTTTATGACAATCTAACGGAATTTG
>DATJEM010000498.1:0-8592 GCA_035496615.1 Leptolyngbya sp. | reverse complement strand
GACCGTTTCTCGCTGCTTCAGCAGTGCAATCCCACCGTAACTATCGAGCCAATCGCGCTGAAGGCTGGGCTGTCCGAGTTGAACAGTTTGCCCTTGTGCGGTGATTTCGACCAGACGATCGCGCAGTGTTTCCATCTGTTGCTTGTTCACCAGCACGCCGTTGATTCTCGATCGATTGCGCTGCCCGTTTCTAAGCGCCACAATTTCGCGACTGCAAACTGCTAGACCGTCTTCTAATAAATCAATTTCTTCTTTTTCAAACCAGGCTTTGAGTAAATCGTTGACGCGGAAGGTGGCTTCGATCGAAGCGCGTTCCTCCCCGGTACGAACGGCTCTTCCGGTGACTTTGCCGCCGAGTGCCGCATCGATCGCATCTAGAATGATCGATTTTCCTGCACCCGTTTCCCCAGTCAAAACGTGCAGTCCTGCCCCAAAAGCGAGGTCAAGATGATCAATTAGGGCAAAATTTTCGATCCGCAGGGACAATAGCATGAAGGCTCACAAAACAATGATCTGCACTATGTTCCATGTTAGCGAGGACAGGACGGAGTACAAGAGAGATTTCGTTTCGATCATGGTAAATCTGTTCTAATTGCACGTCAAGAGGTCAACTCATTAGGTTTTCTGCGCCAATTCTCGCTCTGTGTGTGGATTTCCTAATCGATCGTATTCGGTAATCTGACGATCGAGACTCTCTCAGAAATGTTTCACTGATGATAGTTACTCTCTCAAAGCTTCTTGTTACAATCGTTTACATTGTAACAGTCGTTTACATAGACTTCAGCTTACATCAGACCCCAGTTTACATAATCGCCCTCGGTGTTGATCGATGAACCTAACTCCCACTCCACCCCGCCCGATCGCTTCTGTGACTGCCGACGAGCCGCGACAAGATATGCTGCCTTTGATTCGCACAGAAAACGGCATGATTACATCGGAGTTGGCATTGGTTCCCAATCAAGCCGACATGACCGTTTTGCGATATGACCCCGATTTGATCGCGGCATTCTACCGGACTCGATTTTGGGAAGTTTGGCGACGGACGCTGGCGATTTTTCTGCCGTTACTTTGGTTTGCGGTGCGAGTTTGGCGCGATCGCATTACCGGAAAAAGCGTCGAAAAGCAGGAAGACCAAGCAATTCATCTGCGCGAGATGTTGACGAATTTGGGTCCTGCCTTTATCAAAATCGGACAAGCACTTTCGACTCGACCCGATTTGGTTCCGCCCATTTATTTAGAAGAATTAACCAAACTTCAGGATCAGTTACCGCCGTTTCCGAATGAAGTTGCATTTCAGTTTATTCGAGAAGAACTTGGCAAAACGCCGGACGAAATCTACGACGAAATGACTCCGATGCCGATCGCGGCGGCTTCGTTAGGTCAAGTCTACAAAGCCAAATTAAAAACCGGCGAAACGGTGGCGGTGAAAGTTCAACGTCCGGGACTGGCGAAAAGTATTGCGCTCGATATGTTCATTCTGCGACGCTTGGCAGGATGGGCGATGAAAAATATTAAGCAAATTAAGAGTAACTTAGTTGCGATCGCAGATGAGTTGGCGACTCGCATCTTTGAAGAGATGGACTATACGCACGAGGGACAAAACGCCGAACGTTTTGAAGAGCTTTACGGGCACATTCCCGAAATCTATGTTCCTAAAATTTATTGGGAGTATACCGGGCGTAGAGTTCTGACGATGGAGTGGATTACGGGGCTGAAATTGACGCAGTTGGATGCGATTCGGGAGCAAGGGATCGATGCGACCCATTTGATTGATGTTGGGGTGCAATGCTCACTGAGACAGCTTTTAGAAAGTGGATTCTTCCATGCTGACCCGCATCCTGGGAACTTACTGGCAATGCCCGATGGACGATTGGCTTATCTAGATTTTGGCATGATGAGCCAAGTAGAACCCTATCAGCGCTATGGATTGATTGAAGCGATCGTTCACCTAGTCAACCGCGATTTCGAGGGCTTGGCGCAGGATTATGTCAATCTAGGTTTCCTTTCGCCCACGATGGATCTTCGCCCGATCGTTCCGGCATTTGCAGAAGTGTTCAACGAGGCGTTAGGCGCATCTGTTTCTGAAATCAACATCAAAAGCATTACTGATAAGCTGTCAGCCTTGATGTATGAATATCCATTTCAAGTGCCTGCATTTTTCGCGCTGATTATTCGATCGCTGGTCACGCTTGAAGGGATCGCGATTAATGTCGATCCTGAGTTCAAAGTTCTGAGCAAAGCCTATCCTTATGTATCCAAACGGTTGCTGACCGATCCGGCTCCAGAATTAAGAGCATCGTTGCGCGATTTACTCTTCAAAGATGGTAGTTTCCGCTGGAATCGGTTAGAGAACTTGTTGAAAAACGCCAAAGACAACTCGGATTACAACGTTGATCAAGCGCTCGATCAAGCTACGGAATATCTGTTTAGCGATCGAGGTGAATTTATCCGCGCCAATCTGATTAACGAGATTTCCAAAAGCTTAGATTCATTGAGCCAAGCTGCTTGGAGAAATGTTTCTTATGGTTTCCGAGAGCGAATTGGTTTGGCTGTCGAACGTCCACCGCTCCCCCCTGAAAACCAAGAAACGCTAGATCACCTCAAGCGAGTGTGGAACATTCTCAAAGACACACGCGGATTTGATCAGAGCAAACTTTTATCTTTGATTCCGCGATTGTTAGCAAAACCTGAAACTCAGAAAATGGGGCAGCAGATTGTGGGCGATTTCACCCAGCGACTTGCAGCCCGCTTGATTCGAGAAGTTTTGCTGAAAGATGATTTGAAGGCTCGATCGACCGCAACCCCTCCGGTGACTGTTCCTGCTTTAACTGCTGCACGATAGATTAGATGCCCTCCGATTTGGAGGGTTTTTTGCTATACCAAGCTGATTAGATCAACCTGACCCTGGCGTAATTGGTCTGCGGTTGGCAGTTGGTTGGAGCGCATCAAAGCCGCGATCGCTGCCGTTTCGGTATCTCGCTTGCTACTTGCCGCTGCCAGCACTTGATTATCTTTCACATAGAACGCAATGAATTCGCGCTGTTTGAGGTCGCCATCCACAATCACTTCATCCCACTCGGTGGCGTGTCCGACATAGCGTAATGGGAACTGAAACTGCATACTCCAAAACACTGGAACCCCTCGAAATTTGGTCGGTTGCCCTGCCATATTGTGAGCCGCAATTCGTCCGTGTTGAGCCGCAATTCTCCAATGTTCGATCCGGATTGAACGATCGGTGCGCCAATCGGGAAACCGCGCAATGTCTCCTGCGGCATACACTCCGTCTGCTGCACACAGATATTCATCAACCGGAACACTGCGATCGTCCGGATCTAGAGCAATGCCTGTGAGAAATTCTGTCGCAGGCACGACCCCAATTCCTACCACGACCAAATCCGCAGATAAGCGCGTTCCATCATCTAAGACAACCGTTTTGACAGTCTTTTCACCTTCCAATTGAGCTACCTTTCGACCCATTTGAAATGAGACTCCGTTTTCTACATGAACTTGCTGAAAGACTTCCCCCAGTTCTTTGCCTAAGATCTTTTCAAACGGCAGCGAACTCGGCGAAACAACGGTCACCTTCACACCCCGCTGAGTCAATCCCGAAGCGGTCTCCATGCCGATGAAGTTTGAGCCGATTACGACTGCTTCAGTCGCATTTTGAGCCGCTTCTAGAATACGATCGCAGTCTTCTGCACTTCTGAGCGTGAACACATTCTCTAAGTCTGCTCCCGGAACATTAAGCTGACGGGGCTTTCCTCCAGTCGCAACCAACAGCGAATCATAAGAGAGCTTTTCACCGTTTTGAAAGGTGATTGTCTTCGCATTCACATCAACGCTCTGAACAGTTTGATCAAGTCGAACTTCGATGTTGTGCTGTTGATAAAACTCCGGCGATCGTAGTTCTAGCTTGTCGCGATCGAGCTTTCCGGTAAAATAGTTCTTGCTTAAGTCCGTGCGATCGTAAGGCAGTTGGCGATCGCGCGAGATCATTACAATTCGTCCTCGATAGCCTGCAACTCTCAGCGTCTCTGCGGCGTGAGTGCCTGCGGCTCCCGTTCCTAAAATTATGAACGTTCTTTGATCTTTCTCTGGGTCATACTCTGCCATGTCTGGAAGCCGCTTCCCAGAAGCATATTCAGGAACACTGACAATCACATCGTTTCCTTCAATTCTGACTTCATAGCAAGGCAGCGAATCTAAACCCGGTGGTTCTTGTTGATCTCCAGTCGCAAAATTGAAGCAGGCATTGTGCCAGGGACAAACGATGTGATCGCCACTGACAACACCTTTCACTAAAGGAGCGCCCTTGTGAGTGCAGAAAGCTCCGATGGCATGAAAGCGATCGTTCAAACGCAACAGCAAAACATCCGTCTCGCCGACTTTAACCTGGTGCTTTTCTCCGTTTTGTAGTTCGTTTTGTTGGGCAACAACCGCTTCTATCTTCTGCATCTGACTAACATCCATCGAAGTGTTCATCCAGATTCTGGCGATCGATCTGATGTAAAACGTCTATCCACAGCATTAAAGACTTGGAACTGAACCGCCATCGACTCGATAGTTTGAACCGATCACGAAGCTCGATCGTTCAGAACAGAGAAACCCAATCACATTCGCCACTTCTTCTGCTTTGCCGCGCCGCTTGAGTTCAATGTGCGGGCGATTTTCGTTGAGAAAACTCGCGATCGCGTCATCCGTACTCGTTCTCATTTCTTCTGCCCGTTTTTCCATCATGGCATCGGTCATGGGTGAGGCGACAAACGCTGGAGAAACACTATTGACCAGCACTCCATCTTTGGCGTAAGCCTTCGACAATCCTTTGGCAAGGTTGAGAATTGCCGCTTTGCAAGCACAGTAAGGCAAGTCTTCCGGGTAAGGCTGCATGCCATCTTCAGAGCTAATCAGCACTACTCGACCCCAACCTGTCGATCGCATCGCTGGAATGAATGCCCGACAAACTCTTACGGCTCCCATTAAGTCGATCGCGATCACCTTTTCCCAATCTTGATCGCTCAACGTCAAAAAGTCCCCGGTTGCCCCTGTAATTCCAGCCGCGTGAACCAAAATATGCACAGTTTCAAAACGTTCTAAAATCTGATTTCGAGCCGCTTCAACGTCTTCTAACTGAGTCAAATCGGCTTGAACAGAAATCACTTCTCCCCATGGTTCAAGCTCTGCCGCTACTTTCTGAGAATCTTCTAGGGTTCGATCGAGCAATACGACTTTGGCTCCTTCGCGCACCAACAGTTCGGCAGTTGCTTTGCCGATGCCTGAATTTCCGCCCGTTACGATCGCAACCTTACCGCTAATTCCCAGATCCATAGTTCATTCACAAGAGATGATTCACCAGTTTATTCAAAGCAATGGACATTTTCCTCTAGCCATTGGATGAGCCTTAGAGAAGCGGCAAAAAATTCTTGATATAGTAGGTTTTTGAGTTGTGTGTCGATCGGAGTAATCTCCCTAATTTTCTAATTCGGGATCTTAGACGGATGGGAGCAGGTTCTCTAGTAGAAGAAATACGGAAGGCTTCAGTCTAAGATCCTGGTTGAGTGTATTATGCGGAAATCTAGTCGGGCTAAGTTGTGAGATTCGGAGTTAGGCTGAAACTTTCCGCCTAATTGTCTCAGAATAGGATCTTAGACCAAAAGTTTCAGTCCAAATAATAGTTAGACCGCTAGGATATTGGGTTGGAAAGCAATTTGAAGAAATTGCATCAGTGCAAATGAAATGAAAAATGCCTCTATCTTCTTTCCGTAAAATACGACTCTCGTAAAGTATTTAGTTATGCCAGTTTAGAGAGAAATGAATATGGTGATGCTCATCCCATGCCCCGCGTGCGATCATCCCTGCTCTGAAGCAGCTCCTACCTGTCCGCGTTGTGGTCATCCAATTAAGCAGAAGCCGAAGTTTCAGCAGGATATTGAAGATATAAAGAAGGTTTTCTCTTGGATTGGGCTAGGTCTATTATTGCCTACGATCGCTGCTCCAACCGTGATTGTTAGGGTGCTAGAACCGAACAAGTTAAACGAGCCAGCAGCCCAAGCAATTTGGAATATTTGTGTTTTAACTGCTCCGTTGACATTGGGACTATTTACCATTGGAACGTTGGCTACTGCTAGAGATAAACTACCACAACAGGCACGTAGCTGGAATGGCTTTTGGGGAATTGTAGGCTCAGTAGCGGCTATTCTTGGCGGTTCTGCTTGGATATTGCAAAAGTTATTTAATATCAGCAGCATAAACTTTCCGCAAATGTGGCAATCATGCTTCCCAAATCTTAGTATTTATAATTACATACCAAAACTGATATGCTTACTCTACATTGTATTAAGCGGATACTGGAATTTTTATGGTCCCTTAAAGTTCTTCTCCTCTTTGCTAGTTGCTTGGCTTCTTATATGGATTTGGACACAGAAGTTGTGGTCGCATGTAAGAGATGCAGTGGTGAGGTTGGTGAAGAGGCTAATGGAATTAGTGAAGAAGTTGGCGAGTTGACACTGCGACAAAGCAGCTATATTACCTTTCCTGAGCCGAAAAGACGAGTCGGATAAAATGATCATATACATTCTATAATTTCTGCTTCCTGCAACTATGACTGAACTTCTTCAACAAGCTATTGCAGAAATCCAAAAACTTCCTGCTGATCAGCAAGATGCGATCGCATCGCGTCTCATGGCTGAACTGAAAGATGAGCAGCGATGGACAGAGCAATTTGAATCAACCACAGACGAGCAGTGGGATCGATTAGCTGACCTGGTTCGGCAGGAGATTGCAAACGGTGACACCGCTTCATTGGATGAAGTTTTCCCCGTTAAGTCATGAAATCGAGCGTGACAAAAGCATTTCGTAAATGCCTCGATCGACTTCCTGCATCAATGCAAGAGCAAGCTGACAAGGCTTACGAACTTTGGCGTGAAGACCCTTATCACAACAGTTTGCAGTTCAAGCGAGTCAGTCAACGCAAGCCGATTTATTCTGCGCGTGTCAGCATTGACTATCGAGTTTTAGGATTGCTGGAGGCAGACGACCACATTTATTGGTTCTGGATTGGAGCGCACGATGAGTACGATGAGTTGCTGAAAAGACTGTAGTTTCTAGTCACTCCGTTGGGGCACGGCCTAACAACGCAGTGGAGCGGACGGTACAAAAACTTCGCGCTACGTTCTAGGTTACTCGCCGCCGCTCACTTTTGCCGTTAGACCGCATTTTGAAACTGGTTATCAAGGCAATGCTGAGGTTAGTTTGAATTGACCGCATTCTTCATTTTTGAACTACGGACAACCGTTGAGTCAGAAGAAATTCAAAACGTTTTATCTTCAGTTTGGAAACGCTCTGGTTATGGAGAGGTTGAAGTTACCTGGTGGGAATTACATAAAACTTTCCGATGCGAGGCACTGTATTTTTTCGCGGACGACTTAGATTGCAGAAATCGGATTGAAGAGATGCTGAGGTACTTATTCAGTGTTGCAATCGACGGTCGTATTTACTATTACCGATTTAGTGAGGCTACAAATTACTATTTCAAATCACCACAAAAGCTGACCCTGGATGATTTATTCAGCGAATATTACCCTACTTTGGGTGGCTACTGTATTCGCTACGAGTTGCAACGTCTGAAGTCGAAGGTCCAGGAGACGCATGAAACTTTACCCTGAGAGAGCAGGGTAAAATGTAGAAGCCAATGTTGAAATCAAGGTCAAAGCATATGACGGTTCGACAACCCCGCTATCCTAAAGAAGAGTATGCTCATCGCGGTAATGAGATTTATGAGTCCCAGGTGCGATCGCAAGTCGAGGAAGGCAATCATGGCAGAATCGTGGCGATCGACATTGAAACTGGAGCTTTTGAAGTTGCAGACACGCCAATGGTCGCAGTTGATCGGCTTTATGAGCGTTATCCTGATGCCCAGCCTTGGGTGATTCGCATCGGACATCGAGCAGTCTTCCGCATGGGGAGCCGCAGTCTCAGGAAGCCCGTATGATGTATGGCAGGGTTAATGACAATTGTGAAGCAATCATTAAAATTGCAGTTGGTCGTATTGGGTCATCCAAGATCGCCGTTGATGCGGTCATTGATACCGGATTCACTAGCTTTTTGTCTTTGCCACTTTCCACCATCACAGATTTAGGGTTGCCTTGGCATTACCGCGACGTTGGAACATTGGGAGATGGAAGCGAAGTTGTTTTTGAACTATACAAGGCTTCAGTGATTTGGGATGGACAGAACCAAGTGATTGATGTTGTCGCTTCGGATGCAGAGCCGTTGGTCGGAATGAGCTTACTGTATGGCTACGATGTGTGCATTCAGGCGGTGGAAGGTGGTAGTGTCACTATCAAGCCTATTGAGTAGCTGCAAGTTTCTCCGTTGGGGCACGGTCTAACAACGCAGTGGAGCGGGCGTTAGGGAGACTTCGCGCTTCGTTCTAGTTCCTTCGCCGCCGCTCACTTTAGCCGTTAGCCTGCTCAACGGTCTGGGTAGGATAAGCCTAGAAATTCAACACATGGGCGAGATGGAATGGAAGTTTTTGATGTTTTCAAGAGCCTTGATTTTATTTTGATTGGCAAGTGTATGGCTGTGGAACTGTTT
>DATJEM010000497.1:0-5102 GCA_035496615.1 Leptolyngbya sp. | reverse complement strand
TTGGAGAAGCGAGAATCTTCGCATTGCCGCTTGTGACTTGCGACTGCAACCGTGCTAGGAACTGAGTTGGAAACTGAAATAGGGACGGTAAAGCGGAAGTGACTGCTCCAAGAGTTCCGGCTGCAAAAGATGCTGTCCTTGCACCTGTTGTTGGATCAGTTGTAATTGTAGTTACAGAAGGCGTTGCTGGCGTGACATCAGTGATTCCAGGCTGAAAGGGATTCTGAATTCGCACTGAGCGAGTAAAGAATGTTCCATCACCATTTGGTACATCCTGAACAACGTTACCATTGTCAATGACGCGCAATCCTGGAGCAGTATTAGGAACGGTTACACTACCATCTAAGTTGATAAAAGTGTTGCTACCTGAATAAGGATTCTGAATGACTGGACGGCTCGCTAGGCTACCGCTCGCTTCTCCATTTGTTGGTGGTCGATACTGCCCGAAGTTAAATACCGCTGCACCTTGATCGACATTAAAGAAGTTGTTACCAATCCCAAACGAGAAACTGGTGTTGAAATCTTCCGTTTTTAGCAAATTCACATCAACAATTTTGACACTGATTGAAACTTGCCGCTTGCGTGCATCGAGTTGACCGAGAAAGCGCGTAGCAATTTCAACTTTACGAGGCGTACCTGTTAAGGTGAGAGTGTTAAGGCGACCACCTGTAGTGATGAGTAACCCTGTCAGAATTTGGGGAGCGCCATTTGGCTTCACTTCACTTGTCGTTGCACTCTGCTGCTGAGTAGTACCACCTGCACTGGTTTGATTGGTGTTACTAACTTCAGTAACCTTAGTTACTGAAGTACCACCGGAGACAGCTCCTTGAGCGCTAAGAAATTTAGCCGCTTCGTCTGAACTTACTTGATTCAACCGAACTGTTCGTGAGACTAAGTTGCGGGCATCATCAGGCAAGTGAGAACCAACAAAAATAGTACGTCCAACTCGGTTTGCCTCTAAACCAGAGATTCTCAATACATAGTTGAAAACATCCTGTACTGCTTCATTTTCAATATCAATTGAAACAGTTACTCCAGCCGCTGGTTTACTACCTTGCTGTGCCTGTTGTCCTTGACCCTCATTTGATGGGTCAGTATAAGCCAAGTTCAACTTCGCCGCACGAGCTAACAATGAAAGCACTTCTCGCACAGGCGCATCTCTCAAGACCAAACGCGGAATCCGTTCATTTGTGCCCAAATCGATCGTGGTTGGAGAAGTATCAATCTGCGACACTGCCTGATCACCCACCGGAGGCGCAACGGCTCTTCGCATCAAAGGCGGAGTTGGAGCAACCGGAACATTCGGCTGTCCTTGATTCGGCACTTGAGCGCTAGGAACAAACGGCGCGATCGGAGTTGTCGAGTTCGGCATCGCTTGAGCAACTGAATTAGGCGGCAAAGGCGTAGAAGGCATCGCAGGAGGCAGCGCGATCGCAGAGGGCGGAGGAGTCGCCGTTCCCCCAGAGGCAGGCGCAACCCGCACCCCAGAAGCTGCCGCACTCGAAACATTGAAAATCACACCCTGAGCATTGCGGCTAGCAATCTGTCCGATCGGTGCTGCACTCGCGCCAACTACCGTCACTTGTACCCCATTTGCCCCCGATGGAATCACCGAAATCTGCGAAATTCCCGGTGCAGGATTGCTCTGACGAAACGGCTGGGCAATTTGAGCATTGAATACATACGCATTCCAAGTGTTGCCGCGATTGACATTGAACACTTGAGGCGACTTGCCGCCCTGAGTTTGCAGCACAATATCAAAGCCTGCACCGCTGGGATTGACCTGAACCTTCGTCACTTGAGTGGGATTTGCAAAGGCGGGCTGACTGCTGATCAGCGCTAGGGTTGCGGCAGTTGCCATGATGGCTCGAAGTTCTTTCACGGGAGACACTCCTCTTAAAGGGATTGGAAATAAGAATTAGGACATCGTTCGATCGCTATTTCGGCGCAGGCGGTGGCGCAGGCTGGATGGCTTTACGATCGACCTCATTCAGCGGTAACAACGCATCCATTTGGAAAGTCGTTGCAATTTGGTTGTCCGGCTGGCAGTTCGTCAGATAGCGAATCGTGCCGTTTGGCTGAATTTCGTACAAGCCCTCAGAAATTTTGTTATCAATCACTTTGACTTCCAAATTCCGCACCAATAGCAGCGGCTGGAGACGCTCGATCGTTCTAAAAATCGATTGCGTTTGGTTAAAATTGCCGCGAAGCTCAATGTCGATCGTTTGGCGCTTGAGTTTGTTGTTGATCGGCGCACCGAACGAACCATCAGTGATCACGATCGCGCCTTTTTCATCCGGTTTGAACTTCTTTAGTTTTGCCTCAGCCACTAAGTCCCCAAACTTATCTTGGAACTCTTGAGCGCCGCCCGGAGTTGCAAAGGCTCTTTGGACATAAATCGGACAAGCATTCAGCTTTGTATTGCGGGCTGAGAGTAGACCTGCATTGTTTCGTTCCACCAACTGATTGAGATCAAACAACAAAGTATTGAGGGATTTCTCAGTTGCAAACAATCCGTAAACCTGATCGCGTTTCTGTTTCGCTTGTGCTAACTGATCTTTTGCATCTTGAATCTGTTTACGAATTGCGCCTTGTTGTTGAAGCTGTTCGCTTTTCTCTTTGACTTTGGCATCCAACGCTTGATTCGCTTCAAACGCAGGCATCACCAAATATGTTGCGATCGCGGCTCCACCTGCAACGCCCAATATCCCTAACAAAATGCCGCTAATCGCAGGAGTAAACGTAATGCCAAACGCAGTCGGATAGCTCGGAGAATTTTCAAACTCCGAATCAGACATAAAATCAGTCGTCATGGTTTTTTCGCTCCGTCGGTTTGAGGGGCTTTCGGTGCTTTGGGGGTTGGCGCTGGCTCAGAAATTACGCCGCGTTGCTTCAGCGCTTCGATCCGAGTCACAAGACCCACGGCACCTTTACGATCGAGTTCTCGAATCAAATCCGATGCAGGCACATCATTGATTGCGGTCGAAATTTCAAAGCTGACTTTTCGTGGCAGTCGCGGTGCTTTGAACTCACCCATTTCTCGCTTCGTTCCCGGAAATTCAGGAAGCTGTAGCGTTTTCTCATCCCCTAATTCCGCATTGATCACCTTCGTTTGGTCGGCTCTTAAGAAGCTCGATTGCTGAAGCGTCAAGAGAAAATCGTTGACATCATTGAGTGAATTGGCAATGCCTTTGATCGAAATCTTTCCAGACACCGGAGGAGCCGCGCCTGGAGCCGGAGCCGCTGCCGGAGCCGCTAGATCCACTTTCTGCTGAGTAATCGAAGCCAGTTGAACACTCGACGGTAAGCGATCGCGAATGTCCTGCGTCATGGCTGACCACGGTTTGATTTGGTTAAATACCGTTGCCAACGCTTGGGCTTCTTCGGTTGCCGCTTTCGCATCGGCTTGAATTGAAGAGAGATTCTTTTTCTCCGCTTCTAAGTTGCCGAGTTGCGTATCGAGATCGGCTTGCTGATGTTCCAAATCACCGTTTCGCATGATCAGAATTCCCCAGAGCGCGATCGCCAACACCGGGAAAAAGATCAACGCGCCAAACCCTAAATACAAGGGGCGACGATCGCTCGCTGAAAGCGATGCTTTAGGCTGATTGCCGCGCCGTTTATCTGACTTGATCGCCGCTCGATCGTTGAGAAAATTGACATCTAAGCTATACATTTACCACGCCTCCCGCAGTCCTAAACCCAGTACAATCCCCAAACCGGGACGCACACTAGCGGGAATGTCATCGCCGCCTAGTGCCAGCGCCGATACCGGATCAATCAAGCTGCAAGGCAGACTCAGCCGATGGGTAAAAAATTCATCCAACTGTCCGATCGCGGCTCCGGGTCCCGCCAGCATCAACTGTGCAACCTCCAGGTTTTCACCTTGATTTAGATAAAAATCAATCGATCGCCGCAGTTCATCGCCCAGTTCTCCCAGCACTCGCAGCATTGCCGCTGCCCCCGGATTGCCACCCGGACGGTTAGAATCTGTGGTCGGAATTGTCATCCCTTGCAGGAGATCAATGTTGCGCGAGGGCGGCAGATTCATCGCTCGTGAAAGTGCCGATTGAATCTGATAAGTCCCGATCGGCACGGTGCGCGAAAACTGTGGAATCCCATCCACCGTGATCGAAATCTCGGTATTTTCAAACTCAATATCGACGATCGCTACGGCTTCTTGAGGGGCAAAATGCCTTAATTGTTCTCGAATCGTGCGAATCAGCGAAAAGCTGCTGACTTCTAAAATATCGACGCTCAAACCCGCTTGTTGAAACGTATTTAAGTAGGTGTCGGTCACTTCTTTGCGCGTTGCCACGAGGAGAACTTGAACTTTCTCAATCCCGTCCTCATCCACAAATAGACCGAGCTTTTGATAATCGACATCGGCTTCTTCGCGCGGAAACGGCAGATACAGACCCGCTTCTTGATTCAGCACCATATCGCGGAGTTCTCGATCGTCGAGTTCTGCCGGAACCGGAATGATTCGCGTCACGGTATCGCGTCCGCCAGAAACCGAGGTCGCCACCTGTTTCACGTTAATTTTGTGTTCGGCTAACGCAGTCTGAATAATTTCTGCCATCGTCGGCGGGTCGGTGATCTGCCCCTCATGAAACACCCCTTCAGGAACGGGAACTGTGGCATAAGTGCCAAGCCGGAAGCCTTGCCCCTGTTTGCGAAGTACCGCAATGTTGAGACGATCGGCGGCTAACTCAATGCCCACCCCCCTTGATTTTTTTGAGAATAAACGCTTGATGTCAACCACAGTTTGTTAGCCCGCTATGAGTGAATGAGTAACAGGATTCTGCAACTGAGAAGCGTGGTCTTGCTTCTGTTTGAAGAACTTTGAGTAATCTCACGTAAAGTCACAGGTCAATCTGTTATTTTAGTGAGAATGAATAGAGATCAATCTCTGACGTAACGAATCTAGATTGCCCAGGTTTTTTGCAAGAATAAACAATCCAATTCAAGAAAGTTAGAAAATCTCCAAAGCCGTTATGAGATGAAGGTTTAAGCAACTGAAAACGAGCGAATTTCGACTAGAAATCACTCTGAATTACAGGTTTTGATGTGTTTGTTTTATCCGTAAACTGCAATCTTTT
>DATJEM010000496.1:0-3310 GCA_035496615.1 Leptolyngbya sp. | reverse complement strand
CTCAGCGCCAATCGTAAGCGGAGATAGATCTGTTGGTTCAGGCTAGATGTAGTCTGAGAGATGCTCTCGGTCACAGGAATATCTGGAGCAGCGTGGCGATCGACGACGGACATGAGCATTTTGAGAATCGCTTGTCAAGTGCAGTATAAACGAGATACTGATCTCTTCGTGCGATTTACTCATGCTCAGGATGAAACTAAGTTTTGCGGGAAAACAGCCGATTTTCTAGATTCTGCTAAAAAGCCAGGCTACTTGATTGATAAGCGACCTGGCTGATTTAAATTTTTCTGGGTAAAGCTGGGTGTCAAGGCTAAGAGACGGCAGCCGCAACAAACATCAGTCCTCCGATCAAAATCGCACCGCCGACTCCGAGAATAATGTAGTTGCGCTTCTGGTTAGGGGATGGCGGCTCTGCCTCGTACATCTTTGGCTCGATCGCGTAGTTATTTAGCAAGCCACCCTCTTCCTTAACATACCGCATGAGCAAATTTCCTCGCTGTCTTTTGTCAACTCTAAAACGTTTTGTTAACTTTAGCAAGACTAGAGCAATGACTCTCAATCTTAGGTATGAAAACTTAACGTTTTAACTCTATCCTTCAGCACAGCCGAACTCAAACTTTAGATCGATATCCTCATCTTTAGACAGATGGCAAATCAAGCTCAGAATTCCAAATTCAAAGGTGTTGAAGCGATCGCAAAATATGGACTCTCTTACTCTCTCGATCTGTGTGGCGACGCGCAATCGCCCTGATGATTTAGTACGCTGTCTGAATTCGCTGGTTTTACTCGATCAAGTTGAATTTGAGATCATTGTGATTGATGATGCTTCGGATGTGCCGATCGTCGATCGGGTGCTTCAAGACATTGATCCCGCGCTTGCTCCGAAGCTGCAAATCTTTCGCCACGAAAAAAATAAAGGCACCACTGCCACTCGAAATGAGCTTGCAGAACGTGCGAACGCTCCTTACTTACTCTACCTGGATGATGATGCTCAGTTGCTTGATGCAGAGAGCATCTACGCCGCCATAGAGGTATTTCAGGCTAGCAAAGAGGTGGGCGCTGTGGCATTATCTCAAGCTGACAAAGCCGGGGCGCTGTTGCCGGGGCAGCCTTCCTCGACGGATTACCGCTGTTATACTCCGTCTTTCATTGGGTATGGAACGCTCCTGCGGCGAGAAGTGTTTGTTGAGTTGGGTGGGTATCGAGAACTGTTCGCGATCTTCTACGAGGAACCAGAATTTTGTAAGCGAATGCTCGATCGTGGGTTCTCTGTAGTTTATCTACCGGATGCACGGGTGATTCATTTTCACTCTCCGATCGGGCGAAATAATCTGATTGCGCTTAGAAACGGCTGTCGCAACAAGTGTTTCGCTGCGATTTATAATGAGCCTCTAGCGATGATGATCTTTAGCATTCCGTTGAGAATTTTGATCTATGCTTACACACATCAAGCGTATTGTCGTCAGCACAAGATCGAGAGCGAGTTTGGAGCGGATTGGATCGTTCGCGAAATTCGCCAAAACCTTCCGGCGCTTTGGCACGATCGACGAGCGCTGAAGTGGAGTACTTACTATAAATGGCACAAAACCAAGCAAGCCCCTGCTTATTCAATGATCACAGATCCATAATCTTGGCGTTCAACTTTGACATTCATTGGTGCAACCCATGAAACTTTTGATTGTGAATCATTCTTGTACGATTTCTGTGGTGCAGCAGTTTTATGCAGAGATCGAACGGCAGACCGGGTGGGAAATGACGATCGTTGTTCCCGAAAATTGGCAGGATGAATACGGCAATCAGCGCAAGGTCGAACGCTGGAAAGACTATCATGGGCAATTGATTCAGATTCCGGTGTGGCAGTCGGGTAGTATTCCGCTGCATAGCTATCGATCGCTGTTTGTCAATTTGCTGCGGGAGCTTCGCCCCGATTTTATCTATCTGCATCAAGAACCTTATGCGCTAGTGACACTGCAACTGTATCTTGCGAACTTTCTTACTGTTCGTAGACCAATCGGCTTTTTTACTTGGCAGAACATTCTCAAACGCTATCCTATCCCGTTTCGTCAGGCGGAGCATTGGGTTCTAAAGCAGACGGACGTGATGTTTCCGGGGTCTTATAGTGCTGAAGCAGTGATGCGAGAAAAAGGATTCACGGGGCGAAGTATGTTGCTGCCTTCTGGAATTGATCCCGCGATTTACTATCCTCGATCGACTCAGTTGAAAAGCCAACTAGGTTTGCCCGATAACGAAGTTCTGATTGGATATGTTGGGCGCGTTGTCGAACAGAAAGGACTCAAGACCCTCCTGCTGGCATTAGACCAGATTCGAGATCTACCGTGGCGGCTGGTGGTGATTGGGACGGGAGAGTTTGAATCAGAGTTTAACGCGATCGCAAACCAGTTGAACGTCAGCGATCGCATCACTCAATTGGGCTTTGTCCCTTTCACCGAAACGCCGAACTATCTTTCGATGTTAGATGTGTTAGTTTTGCCTTCTGAAACCCGCGATAATTGGAAAGAACAGTTTGGACGAGTAATCATTGAAGCGATGGCGTGTGCAACGCCTGTGGTTGGCTCAGATTCAGGCGAAATCCCGCATTTGATCAATGCCACAAAAGGCGGTCTGATCTTTCCAGAAGCAGACGCGATCGCGCTTTCACAACAGCTAAAAACATTGATCTTAGATCCAGATCTCCGCACCCAACTAGCTCACACCGGACGGCACAATGTGATGAACAACTACACAAACTCCTTGCTTGCTCAACGCTTTGCCGACACCATTAAGAACATTGTGCAGTTTGATCCGCGATCGCCGCATTCGGGAGTACAATCGTTTCCGTCTTCTTAGTTTGCTGGCGGCGATATGTCTAAAGCGGTTTCACGATCGAGCATCCCGGATCAACGTTGGTACATTCATCCCGCGCAAAGCGATCGTGCCGTTCAGCTTGCTGTCGAGACTCATCGATCGCCGCTGCTGACCCAGATTTTGATCAATCGCGGATTTGACTCGCTAGAAACGATTCAGGACTTTCTTGATCCAGAGCGGTTGGAGCTTCCATCACCGATCGAAGATTTTCCCGATTTAGCAATCAGCTTAGAACTATTGATCAATGCGATCAATGACAAAACTCGGATTGCGATTTGCGGTGACTATGATGCGGATGGCATGACGAGTACAGCATTGTTACTAAGAGCCTTACGGTACTTTGGGGCGAGAGTTGACTATGCGATTCCGAGTCGGATGAGCGAAGGATACGGCATCAATCGGCGAATTATTGAGGAGTTTCACGAAGAAGGCGTTGGGCTAGTTC
>DATJEM010000495.1:0-4035 GCA_035496615.1 Leptolyngbya sp. | reverse complement strand
TATAATCGCCCTGCTGTTTTGCCCGCACCGCAACTTGTCCTCCTCGCGGCGTAAATTTGATGCCGTTGTGTAGCAAGTTAATTAAGATCTGCTTTAACCCAGTTGGCGCGCAGGCGATCGCAGGCAAGTTTTCTGGGATATTGTACGCCAATCGGACTCCTTTCTCTTCGGCTAATGGCTGATACATACTCACCACGCCCGGAACCACTTCCAACAGCTTTAGTGCTGGAATCTTGGTTTGCTCTGCCATCTGATCTAAGCTGACCAATTCGAGCAGGCTGGTGATCAACGAACCTTGTCGATCGCATTCCCTCACTAACAGTTCCATATAACGCTGCTTTTGGGGCGGCTTCAAACTGGGTGAATTTAGCAACGTTAGTGCTGTTTTGATATTGGTGAGCGGTGTTCGTAGCTCTTGTCCAACCGTATGCAAAAATTCATCTTTTAAGCGAATTGTACTAAGTAACTCTTCGTTTTGAAGCTGGAGCAAATTTGTCATTTCTGCCTGGCGGCGATGATTACTTGCCCGCTGCCAAAGTTCTTCTTGTCGCTGAATGTGTCTGGTAAGCAGTTGATTGACCAAAACCGGATCGAATGCGTCAAATTCAGGTAAGGGTGAATTTTTTGGCATCAAGGGCTGTAATCGCCCGATCGCTTGGCGGACAACGATCGGATCAATCACCAAATACGCCATCAATGCTTGCTTTTTTTCAGCAGGCTCCTCCTCAACGCTAGCAAACGAATCTCCCTCGCGCAGCACTGTCTTCGTTCGATGCCCAACCAGCAAGCCGCAAAACTGCTTCGACCAGATCAGCAGAAAAAATTCTCGTTTCAGCAGACTGTCTGGGGACAAAATGACAGTGTCAGGGGTGGGCATTGAGTACTGCGAGAGGTCGCCTGCGGTAGCGAGGCTACTCGGTTCAGTCTCTTTGATCGGGTCTGAGATTTCTTCGCGGAGATTCTTGAAGCAGCAAACCTGCTGGGCAGTGGTGACTCGATCGAGAAAGCGATCGAACTCCGCTTGCCAAGCATCTCCTTTGGGCAACTTCACCCAGACTGATGCTGGCTCGTCTTGATCAATGAGCAAATCTACCAAGCTGCTCATCAGCGCTTTGAACGTCACCGGACTGATGTGCATTGCTAAGGGTGCAGAGGTAGACTCCGCCACAAGCTCATACAGAGAAATTTCAGAAGTTACAACGGATGTCATAGCGAGGATTTATCGAAGATGAAGAATGGAGAGGAACAGCACAAGCAGTGTTCTTTTATATCTAGCCGTAATCTGTAAAAACAAACAAAGATTTTTGGCGAAATCACGATGACTTGGGGAAAATGAACCGGAAATTACGCAGGGATAGACTGGCAGAGAGCGAAAAGAAGCTCGCCTCTGGCTCTAATGACTTCTAAGCAGTGTACTCGTACTCTGAGCATTTCGGCACGATCGAAGGCGCGATCGATCTGCGGGAGGATCGCCTTTGTCGGCTAAAATGTTCACAATGCACAAACCTGCGCTTTTATCAATGCTTTTTTAAAGATTGAGACATAATGTAGCGTAATCGATGCAAACGCGATTGAAGCTGCTGAATATCAAAGTTGTTTCACTGGAGATGCAAATCATGGCTGGACAAATGTGCTGGTTGGCGGGACTGGGCGAAAGCGCGAAAATACTACATCTGCGCGAACAGCCCCACCAACCCTGGAAACCTTATACGGCTTTCGCACAGTACCAAGTTCCCGATCTCAAAATTCGCGGCGCATCGAAAGGATGGACAACCTATCAGCGTCTTCGGGCAGCGGGTTGGACATTGATCGCGACCGATGCAGCGTATTTGAAAATGCCTGCGATCACCCAGACCAAACTTTAGCGGATTCTTCTCACTCACAAGGTCGCAAACTACGGTGGTTTTTTGCCAGCAACAGGCGCACAATGGAGTCAAAGCCATTCATCAAGCTTATGTCTTTTCCAACTTCATCTTGTACCGGAAGTGTCGCTGTTTTACAGAGCTATCAGCAAGCGGTACAACGTCATAGCTCGACAGAATCACCGTTATCAAAACCAAGAGCGCAGCCTCACAAGCTTTGTACTGTAGTCGAGAACGGTCAGGTTGTGGTGCGTCCTGTGGAATCGTCTAAGGCGGAGTCGGATGAATTGGTTCGGTGTCGTGAAAGTTTTTGTAATCAATAAAGCGGTGTCCTTCTGGCGTTTTGTACACCAGATCGAGAAAGCGATGATTCCATAAAATTTCTTGCGGTACGTAGGTATGTCGATCGTGCAGCACTTGCGAAACAGTTTCGTCCAGTCCAGTAAATGAGACCTGAATCAAACAGTTAGTTTCGACCAGGGATTCTGGGGTCATGCCGTAGAGTGGGCTAGATTCGTTGATTGTGTGTAGCACAATCCAACTGAGGCTAAAGCTCGGCGATTGGTCACGAATTAATGCCAAATCATGAACTCGGCGAATGTAATCTCCTTCCGAAGTGATTTCATCTCGAATCAAATAGACTCGCATTTGCGCTTCTAGGATTTGGTTGCGGCGTTGATTGGCGGCGCGAAAACTTAGGGTCGGTAAGCCATCGTGAAGCGAGATCGTGGCAACTTGACTAAAGGCAACTCGCGCCGTCGGTCGAGAAAATCGGGCAAACGCTAATCCGGTGAGGATCGCGATCGCCAACAGTCCCGACATCGCTTCGATCGTCATGATCGAATTGGCGTAAATCGTTTTGGGGTACATTGCTCCGTACCCGATCGAAGCAAAGGTTTGAACACTGAAAAAGAAATACTCTAAAAACGAGCCTGGAGTTGCGTTTTCAACACAGTCCCCACCGAGTAGATACAGGAATGCGAATACAATATTAATTCCTAAATAAGTTGTAATAATTAAAGCAATGAATCCTTGCCAGGGAATTGTCAGCCACAAATAATAAGGCTCACACCAGTAGGAATACCAAGCATTCATGCCGACGATTTGAAAACGCCCATCTTCAACATGGATTTTGATGCGTTTGGAGCGGCGATTTTTGAATCTCACAGGTCTATCCTCGTGGAACGATCGCAGTTTCATGCACATTAGGATGGCGGAACTATCTGATTATAAGTTGATCGAGATTTAACCAGTTTCGACTTCCCTTAGATTGATTGAAAATAATCGAAACGGTGTTATTTCCAGCGTTTAGCGAAATATTCGGCAGAGTGATGGTGTTCCAAACTGTCCAGCTTCCGGTTCCCGGAAACAGTTGAGCATTGACGATCGCCCGACCATTCACAAAGATGAATCGAATCGCATTGCCCGCCGCTGCCGCATAGCGAACGATTAAATCAAATCGTCCCGCACTCGGTAAAGTAAGCAGAAAATCGACCCATTGCCCGTCTCGATTCCAGCCTGCAATGTAGCCTGCGCCTTGATACCCTGCGTAAACTGCTTCGATCGTGAGATTGTGCAGCGTTCCGGTTTCGGCTTGCAGCACGATCGGCACTCGACTGGCAACGATCGACGCATTCAACGCATCCATCGCTGCACTTTGACGCGCCGCACCTGCTTGATCAAAGTCTTTTGCCCAACATAAACCAAACTGATTTTTAGGATTGCGGCATTCTGTCCAGATCGAGTCGGCGTTGCGAAGAATGAAATCGCGGTATGACAGTTGATGGGTCGTGCGATAGAGATCGGATAGATTCCGGGCAAAAATTCCCTTAAATTGCGGACCATCTACGCCACAGTTTGGCTCACAAGGTTCTCGTAAAATTCCATTGGGGGCAAGTGATGTGATTGCAGCATCCGCGATCGATGCCGCGATCTTCAACAGCGATCGATCATTCATCGCTTGAGAGAGCGCAATTAACCCACCCAAAATCACGCCTTGATTGTATGTCCAAGTAGGCTGACCGTTGTTTTTGCATTGATCATTTAAGCCATCGTTGATCAGATTGTTTGAGTTGATCATGCCTGTTTTGCTAAACCAGTTCCAAGTGCGATTTGCCCAGTCGAGATAGCGCTGATCCCGCGTTCTGAGGAACAATCGAGCCGCGATCGAGAG
>DATJEM010000494.1:0-6283 GCA_035496615.1 Leptolyngbya sp. | reverse complement strand
AATTCTAGCTTTGAGTGCCGATCGCCAAACCCCCGCAATTGTGGCTCAAATTCTGTGCGATCGCGGCTTAAATCAAAGCTCGATCGTGGTTCTAGAACATTTGGGAGGAACCCAAGAGCGCATTCTTAGAGGGACTGCCGAACACTGGAATCATGCCGACATTGCGGATCTCAACACGATCGCCGTGACTTGCACTGCCGCATCCTTGCCCGCTCGCGTTCCCGGTCTTGCTGATACGGCTTATCGCCATGATGGACAACTGACAAAGCGAGAAGTCCGAGCCGTCACGCTTTCGACCCTAGCACCCCAACCAGGACAGTTGCTCTGGGATGTTGGGGCAGGCTGTGGCTCGATCGCGATCGAATGGATGCGAAGCGATCGTCGCTGCCGAGCGATCGCCGTTGAATCGAATGTCGATCGCTTAAATCTAATTGCTCAGAATGCGAATGCGCTGGGTGTCCCAACTCTGAGAATTGTGGCTGGAAAAGCGCCGATCGCGCTACAAAATCTACCGCAACCGGATACGATTTTTATCGGTGGCGGATTGACCACACCGGAACTGGTTGAAACTTGCTGGCGTTCGCTGCGTCCTGGGGGGCGATTGGTTGCCAATGCAGTCACCGTTGAAACCGAAATGCAGCTATTCCACTGGCACAGCAAACTTGGCGGTGAACTGACGCGAATCGCAGTACAACGCGCGCAACCGGTCGGAAAGTTTCTAGGCTGGAAAGCAATGTCACCGATCACCCAGTGGAGCGTCGTTAAAGCTGGTTCTGAATCCACAGCAATGCCGCTTTAGTATCCAAGACAGTCTCACCTTCCGGCAGGGTTGGACGTTGAACCATCACGACAGGGAGTTGCAGTTCGCGTGCGGCAATTAACTTAGAAACGGTAGCCTCACCACCGCTATTTTTGCTGACGATCGCTTGGATTTGATTGTCCTGGAGCCACGATCGCTCCTGCTCAACCGAAAATGGCGCACGCGCTAACAACACCTTCCCCGGTGGAATGAGTGTTCCAGCAGCAGGCGGATCAATCATTCGCATCAAAAACCACAGCTTCGTTAAATGAGCAAACGTAGAAAGTTCTTGTCGCCCGATCGTCAAAAAAATCCGCTGGGCTAAATCGGGTAAAACGGCTGCGGCGGCTTCATTGCTTTCAACTTCGATCCAATGAGGTTCAGGTTGCCAAGCTGGGCGCACGATCGACAATCTGGGAATCGAAACGCGATCGACTGCTTCCGCCGCATTCCAAGAAATCTGAGATGCAAACGGATGGGTCGCATCAATCAGCAAATCAATCTGTTGTGCCTGAAGATAGTTCGATAGTCCAACTACGCCACCAAAACCACCAATCCGAACTTGACTCAATCGCTGTTTGGGCTGCTGAGTGCGTCCAGCAAGTGAAGAAATCACTTCAAGAGTTGGAAGTTCTGCGGCTCTGTCTGCGAGTTCTGCCGCTTCGGTTGTTCCCCCTAAAATCAGCAAACGTTTCACGATCGCATCTCTCTACAAACTATTGATATTATCATTCAGAGCTTGAGACAATAAGCAGCACTGCAAGAGAGATCACAATGTCAAATTCTCCGATCTGGCGACCCTTTACCCAGATGAAAACAACGCCCGATCCGCTGAAAGTTAAGCGGGGTAAGGGAGTGTGGCTTGAACTTGAAGACGATCGACGCATTCTCGATTGTATTTCAAGCTGGTGGGTAACGATTCATGGTCATGCTCATCCCGCATTGGCAGACGCACTCTATCAGCAAGCACAGCAATTAGAGCACGTTATCTTTGCTGGATTCACTCATGATCCGGCTGAACAGCTTGCCCAAAGGTTGCTCACACATTTGCCTGATCCACTCTCACGAGTGTTTTTCTCAGACAATGGTTCGACCGCAATCGAAGTTGCGCTCAAGATGGCATATCAATACTGGCGCAACATTGGAGAAGATCGCACAACGTTTATCACGTTTGAGGGAGGCTATCACGGCGATACGATCGGGGCAATGTCGATCGGGTCGGGTTCAACTTGGTGGCAGTCGTTTCGCGATTTGATGTTTGAAACTGCGCTAGTTCCGTTTCCTCAAACCTATCGAGGCGATTTGGCGGTCGATCGCAAAGAAGAAGAGGCATTAAGCGCGATCGAACGGTTACTCAAACAGCAACCCATCATTGGAATTTTCATTGAACCCTTGATTCAAGGTGCAGGGGGAATGCGAATGTGTCGTCCTCAGTTTCTCCAAGCTTTAAGAACATTGGCTGATCAGTTTAATGTGCTGTTGATTTACGATGAAGTGATGACTGGATTCGGACGCACCGGAGAGCTATTTGCCTGCATTAAATCTGCTGCAACGCCTGACATTATTTGCTTATCCAAAGGCTTATCAGGGGGATGTTTGCCGCTGGCGGTGACGATCGCAACAGAAGCTATCTATCAAGCTTTTTATCAAGACGATCCGACCCAAGCGTTCTATCACGGACATTCCTACACTGGAAACCCGTTAGCTTGTGCGACTGGTGTTGTTTCGCTTGAGTTGCTTGAACAAAATCCCGCCGCTTATCAACAGTTAGAAGCGTTACATTGGAAACTGCTCGATCGCTATCTTGCTACAAATTCTCGTTTAGAAAACTTCCGAGTTTGCGGCACGATCGCGGCAATGGAAATTAAAACAAATGGCGAATCGGGTTACTTTAACGCGATCGCGCCAGTGTTGAAATCGAAGTTTCTCGAAGCCGGATTTCTCTTACGTCCATTGGGAAATACGCTTTATATCATGCCGCCTTATTGCATTTCTCCTGACGAATTGGAATCGATTTATGCCGTTATCGATCGCACTTTAGTAGCGCTCTAAAATTCACAAAAAAACTACAGAGGAATGCCGAGAAGTCTGGCGATCGTCGGCAGCAATTTCCCGCAAGCATCAACTAAAGCTGCGGTGCTGGGGAGAGCCGCAATCGTTTTTCTTGTCCCAATTGCCGGAGGAGTAGTCGGGGCGGGATGTGACGGTTGGTTTGTTAACACTTGTGGAAAAACTGCGAAAGATATTTTCACGCGCTAAATTCCTGATTTCTCAGGCGCTAAGATTCCGCATAAGCGATTTCAAAGTTATCGAGATTAATCAATCGAAAATACAATTTCCCTATCACGCTGTTCAAACGATTGGGCAGCGCCTTTTGTGCTTGAAATTTTCAAATCATCTCTTTCCAAATTCTACGATCGTCTTATCGGAAAGTACGATCGCACAAACTGAGTAGAATAAAGCAGACGAGTTGAGACTGTAGCCGATGACCAGTCAAGCAGAAAATCTCTCCGATCAATCGATTGAAATTCCCGATCGCATTCTAACCGCTCTCCGAGTTCTTGCCCCTGAACAGCGTCAGCAAGCCTTCGCATTTATTGAGTTCTTGTATCAAACTCAGCAATCCGCCTTCCAGCAGTCAGCAGCACCGAAAAAGCAACGAGTTTTCGGGCAGTATGCAGGTAGAATTTCGATCAGCGCAGATTTTGATGATCCCTTGCCTGATTCTTTTTGGTTGGATGAGTCATGAGACTGGTTTTAGATACTCACGTTTTTATTTGGCTCAACGAAGCTCCAAAGAAGATTTCTCAGCAAATGATCACAATGTTAAGTAGCCCAGAAAACGACTTGTTCTTGAGCTTGGTCAGCCTTTGGGAAATGCAAATTAAGATTCAGTTGGGAAAATTGCAACTTCAAGATCCGCTACCAGACATCCTAGCGACACAGCAGTCAGAAAACAACTTACAAATTCTTCCAATCCATCTCGATCACATTTGGGCGCTAGCAGAACTACCCAATCATCATCGTGATCCGTTCGATCGACTGTTGATTGCTCAATTGATCGCGACTCAAGTGCCGATTGTTAGTGCAGACGCTATATTCGATCGATATCCAATCCAACAATTATGGTAAATCTCCAGACTACGCGATCGTCCCTTTTCAAATTCTACGATCGTCATTGATGGGAAGTGCGATCGACTTGAAGAGAGTTAAACTAGCAAGAAAGTGCTGTTAGTGAATGTAGAGGCAATCCGATGACTTTTATTGTAGAAGCAGTTTATGAATCAGGAATGCTCAAATTGCTCCAGCCGCTTCCTATTCCAGAGGGTGAACAAGTTGAGGTCACAATTGTCCTCCAGCGCCCAGAAGCAAAAAAAACACCTGCTGAGATTCTTGCAAGGATTGCAGCATTGCCCTCAGAACATTCCACTTCAGAAAACTTTTCAGGGGCTGAACATGATGCGATTTTGTATGTAGAAAAATGATATTCGTTGATACAGGAGCATGGTTTGCTTCAATCGTGACTTCGGATAGTAACCATACAAGTGCATCAAGCTGGTTGCTTCAAAATCAAGAGATCTTACTCACGACTGATTATGTAATAAGCGAAACCCTGACGCTGTTGAGAGCGAGAGGTGAGCGTCGTAAAGGGATTAGTTGGGCACTGCGTTGTTTTGCGGTGAGTTGGCAATTTTGCACTACACAACAGCAGATGAAATTCAACAGACTTGGCAGATTTTTCAGCGCTTCGCGGATAAAGATTGGAGCTTTACAGATTGTGCAAGCAGAGTTGTGATGGAAAAACTGGGAATTACTCAAGCCTTTGCCTTTGATCATCATTTTCGACAGTTTGGCACGATCGAAGTCCTCCCTTAAAATTTGCCTCGATCAAATTGTGACCTTTGAAACTCCGATCGCGTAGATTTTGGACAGAAAAGCCTTTCTATTCTTCGCGATGTTTCGGATTGGTGTCTTGTCCAAGCGATCGAAAGTAGCGCTTCCAAACGATCGTCCCTTTTCAAATTCTACGATCGTCTTGTGGGGAAGTGCGATCGCGAGTGGGAAAGTTCTGCGATCGCGCTTCTATCTCTTACTTAACTCGGTAGATTATATTAATTCAGAAGTGACCGGACGTTCGAGCAAGATACGATTATGACTAAGTTATGACTAAGTTGAAATACCCAAATCGTTCTTCTTGCTCGCTCTGTGAAAGCAATAAATTCAGCCCCTCCAAGTTGAGAATGCTCCTGCTATCTGATCGCCGCTAAACTCTTTCAAACCAAGTCACCAGCGCAAACACAAAGAACAGAATGCCACCAACCAGCGTCACGGTGCGTTCTGAAATATGCGAAGCAATCAACCGACCGCCGAAAACCGCGATCGCACAACAGATTGCGTGTCCTAAAACTGCTCCGGCTGTAATCCCGATCGCATTGTTGGAAGCTGCCAAAACCATGGTGTTGATCTGGGTGCGATCGCCCCACTCTGCAATAAACGTTAGTGTAAATGCTTCTAAAGTAATCGCAAACGGAGTTTTTTTACGAAGATTAGCTTCGGCTTGAGCTACTGCTTCTAGTGCCTCCCGTTCAGCATCAGAGGCACAATCTGCACTTGCGACTAGGGATTTTTCGCGGCATTCGATCGACATTTTTCTCGCATCATAGAGCATCTTAAAGCCGAACACGATAAACAGCCCGATCGTGCCAAAGTGAATCACTTGTTTTGGCAGCAAGGTAGCGAACTGTCCGAGCATGACAGACAGGAGCGTCATTGCAGCTAGAGCAACGATCGAGCCGAGAAAAACAAATCGGCGCGAGTGCCGCATTGCCAAACACATCGCAATGAAGAACGTTTTGTCGCCCAACTCCGAAACCGTGATCAGCAATAAACCTGCTGTAAATGCTGCTAACATAAGCCTCGCTCAGATCGGTGTAGTGATGAACTGAGTGGGCTTGATGATAAAGAGACATAAGACTCCACCAAGCCCACAACAATTCGTGAACTTCGTGAAAGTCTCGCTTACAAAGGCACTGATATTCTCAGTTTGTCTTTGTCGCTTGAACCAGGCTCATCGCCAGTATGTTGATTCAAGCGGGCTGAACAAATCAGCAGCTACTCCCCTTCAAACTAAGGTTGATCATACCAGAGTCAGAAGCATTTTTCATCCGTTTTCCGATCGTTCCTGCGCCAGTTTCGCTTTTGCCTGTTGCCAAAACTGCTCTAGCTCCTCGATCGAATAGTCGGATAAAGGTCGATCGACCACATTTTCCATCTGAATCAATCGCTGAATAAAGCGATCGTGGGTTCCTTGAAGCGCTGCGGCTGGGTCAAGGTCTGCCCATCTTGCTAAGTTGATCACTGTAAATAGTAAATCTCCGAGTTCTGCCTGCTGATTTTCTTTGCTTTCGTGCTGAAGGGCGTATTGGAATTCGCCTAATTCTTCATGGAACTTGTCCCAAACTCCCGCGATCGAATCCCATTCAA
>DATJEM010000493.1:0-3932 GCA_035496615.1 Leptolyngbya sp. | reverse complement strand
ACCGCCATTGTGTAGCGTTTAGTCTGACCAAATACGCCCCGAATCGGAAACGCAACTTGCAGGTTTTGCACAGAAACTAAAGGTTCTTTCTGCTGAAGATCTTGCAGCCGCTGACCAAATTCGGCATCGCTAACTTCTTCGGCTTCCGCCAGTGCCGTATCTACATCGCGCTTTTTCGCCTGGATCAGTTTTTCTCCGGTGGGCAGCATCGAAACTTCCATGAAATCGGAAACCGTTGGCAGAAACCTCAATCGTCGATCGGGTTGAGGGCGACAGGTCAGCAACCCTTTTGTATAAGGATGTTTCGGATTCGAGAAAATGTCGAGAACTGAGCCATACTCGACGATTTTGCCTTCGTACATCACCGCAACATCATCCGCAATTTCTGCAATCAAACCGAGATCATGCGTGATAAACATCATCGCCATGCCGCGTCGATCGCGCAGTTCCCGCAGCAAGTCCAAAATGGTCGCCTGCACCGTAACGTCAAGCGCAGTCGTCGGCTCATCGGCAATCAGCAGCGTTGGATTACAAGCGATCGCCATTGCAATCATGATTCGCTGCAACTGTCCACCGGATAGCTCGTGCGGATAGCGATCGAGAATGGCGGTTTTTTGGCGATTCAATTCCTGATCGAGTTCCAATTCATTTAACGGTTTACGCTGCTCTTCGAGATATCGCTGTTTCAGTTCCTCATCCGGAGGCAGCACTCGAACTTCTTGCAGCAGTGAAGCGGCGCGTCGTCGGGCTTCAGACTGCGAAATATTTTCGTGCTGTCGGATCGCCTCAATTAGCTGAAATCCACAGGTATAAACCGGATTGAGCGAACTCATCGGTTCTTGAAAAATCATCGAAATCCGTTCACCCCGATATGCCTGCATTTGTCGCTCCGGCATCGCCAGCAAATCGATCGGCGCTTGAGCATCATCTGCCTGAAACCAAATTTCACCCGCTGTAATCCGTCCGGGAGGATGGGGAATCAGCCGCATCACTGCCAGCGATGTCACCGATTTTCCTGATCCCGACTCCCCAACAATTCCGAGCGTCCGTCCCCGTCGTACCTGAAACGAAATGCTGTCAACGGCTTTGGTAATTCGTTCGTCGGTTTTGAACTGAACTTGAAGGTTGCGGACGTTCAGGATGATATCGCTCATATGCTCTAGTTACGGTCGGTAGAGATGGTTTATTCTAGCAACGCGATCGCGCCTCTATAATGTGCTTCATGCACTAAAGCATTGAGAGATCGCCCGCAACCTCTAAACGCTTGTAACGTCCGAGATTGATATAGGATTCTGAGAGCTTTTCAGCGATCGAGGGCGTGATCCAGCCCATTTGCCGCAAAACGTGAATGGCGATCGCGTATTTTGCGCGTTTCGCCCCGTCCAACACTTTGATCGCAAGTCCCATGCCTTCACCGACTCGCCCGATACATTGCACGCCTTCTGCACCCGATTTGCTGACTAATTCGCCTTCGGTCAGCCGCATCAGTTCGGTGTCAAATTCGCCTGCTCCCGCAACCATCTCCGGATAATGCGTCATTGCTCTCAAAATCCGCTCCATATCCAGATTTCCGCCGGATGCCAGTTGAGCGTAGAGCCAAGCCAACTGACGAAGCTGCATAAAATAAGTCGGCGCGCCGCAGTCATCACGGGCAGGAATGAACTCCTCAGCCGGGTTTTTGAGCAGTTCTGCAAGCTTACTCAGAATCAGTTGCTGAACCGGATGATTGTAGTGGAGGTATTGGTTGATCGGAAATCCAAGCTGTTGACACACTGCCAGCATTCCCGCGTGTTTGCCAGAGCAGTTGTATTCGAGCTTGCTCTTTTTGCCATCGGGGATCGGGCACTGAAGCGCCGTGGGTTCAATATCAGCCCGCCAGAGAATGTTAAATACTTGGCGGACTTGCTCGATCGAGCCTTTGTGCGAGCTGCAAATAATTGCCAAATCTCGATCGGTGAGATTGTATCGCTCAATTGTGCCGGATGCGGTAACTGCGATCGCTTGAAAGGGTTTGAGCGCCGATCGAGCGAAGGTTGAGGTTTCGGGATTACCCGCGCATAGCAACAACCTGCCGCGATCGTCACAAATGACCGCTTGAGCGTGATGAATTGATTCTGTGATTCCTTCCCGCAGTAACCGGACTTCAAGTTCTGCGGTCGCTTGAATTTTTCTTCCCCTTGTCATCCCTAGAATTTATCACACGAATTCGGCTGCGGTTCATCGCTGTTAAAAATCGAAATGCTTGCTTTGCGAAAATATCTCTAACTTTGGTCAGAGTCAATTCTTCCTCTAAAGAAAGGGTCTCGATTCAGCCAGCTTCTGTAAAGTTTAGTTACTACAAACTTACTCTCCTCTCCAAAGTTTGGTTTAGAAATCCGCCCTGGGTGAAATTTGCTCAGGGCTTTTGCCTGTTTAAAAATGCTTCAACTGTAGCGCGATCGCTGAGGGAAGATTGCACCCCTGATTTGGTGGTCGAAAGCGCTCCGGCTGCCGATCCCCAAACGATCGCGTCTCGCAGTTCCAATCCTTCGGAAAGTGCAACCGCCAATCCTGCATTAAACGCATCTCCGGCAGCAACGGTATCGATCGCGTTGACCGAAAATGCGGGGATAAAAAAGCGATCGGTTTCCGTCGCGCAAAATGCCCCTTGAGCACCGAGTTTGATGATGATCGCTTTCGCTCCTTTGTGTTGCAGGACTGCGGCAGCGCGATCGATATCAGACTCAGACTGAATGGGGAATCCCACAAGTTGTGCTGTCTCTACTGCATTTGGAGTCAAAATATCGACTCGCTCATACAAATCGGCTGGAAAGTGTGCAGGCGCGGGAGCGGGATCAAGAATGATGGTTGCGCCAATCGCGGCTGCAACGCTGGCGGCAGATTTCACGATCGCTAAGGGAATCTCAAGCTGTAATAGCAAAATGGATGAATGAGTTAATACAGATTGCAGTCGAGCGACATCAGAATGATCAACGTTCCCATTGGCACCGGGGATCACTATGATCTGATTTTCGCCGCGATCGTCTACCGCAATCAGGGCGACACCGGATGAGGCGCGATCGACGGTGATCAGATCTGTCTGAACACCTGAATCGCGCAAACTTTTCAGCAATTCCGCCCCGAACGCATCCTCTCCAACTCGCCCGATCATTCGACTCGATCCGCCCAACTTCGCCACGCCAACTGCCTGATTTGCCCCTTTGCCGCCCGGAACGGTGGAGAAGGAAGATCCAGACAACGTTTCTCCAGGACTGGGCAAGCGAGGAACGCGCGCCACGAGATCCAGGTTGATGCTGCCAAAAATAATGATCGATCGAGGCATAAAAAAATCGGGCAATGTAGCTTAAATTCTACATCCGCCCGATTCCAAACTGGATTAGAAAACTTTAAGCCAACCGTCGCTTCATCAAGGGTTGAACGCTCACCAGCGCGATCGCGCACAGCCCAACCAAAATCAGCAAGTCCGCTCCCAACGTTACATCCCCAAATGGCGCTTGCAGAATCACACTGCTAAAGCTCCAATCGGGATGCAAATAGAGGTAGCGAATCGGTTCGATCGCATAGCTCAACGGATTTAAGGTTGCGACCACCTGCAACCATTTCGGCATAAACGACAATGGCACGAGTGCAGTACTCGCAAACAGTAGCGGCAAGTTAGTCACAAAGGTAACGGCAAGCAGTTCGATGTGTCCCGGTAACGCAAACGCCAATCCGAGACTTAACGCGGTGACTGCAACCACCAACAGCAGCACGATCAGCGCCACCAATGCAAGCCCAACCGGGCTGGGCAATCCTGCACCGAGCAACGCACTCATGATCACGATCGCAGTCGTTTGAATCAAGCTCAAGGTCGTGATAAAAATCGCCGATGCCATAACGATCGAAAATCGCGAAGACAAGGGAGCGACTAACAACCGATTGAGAAAGCCAAA
>DATJEM010000492.1:0-3522 GCA_035496615.1 Leptolyngbya sp. | reverse complement strand
GATCGGGCATATTTTCTCAATTTGTCGCTTAACTTAGGCTCCGCGTTGGTTTCGGTTGCTTTAATCTTTTCCCAGTTTTGATGCACTTGATCAAGGCTCTCAACTTTGAGATTATCGAACACATGCGGATGGCGACGAATTAGCTTTGCCGTGATCGTTTGAGCCACGATCGCCAGGTCAAACTGCTGCTGATCTTTCGCAACTTGCGCTTGCAAAACCACTTGAAGTAAGAGATCACCGAGTTCGTCTGCGATCGCGGCTTCATCTCCACTCCGCAGCGCATCGACCACTTCATAAGCTTCTTCAATCACATAAGGCATCAGACTTTGCGGGGTTTGCGCCAAATCCCAGGGGCAGCCTCCCTCAGGATTCCGCAGTTGGGCGATTACTTCGATGAGCTGTTGTAAAGCCTCTAAGGTTTCGGGCATTGAAGCATTCATAGCGTGTTCTAGTGGAATTTTCATCACTTTAGCGCTTTCGTCGCTTGTTCCAGCGTTTGATTCTAGACCCAATCCAATCGCTGAGACTGTGACTCATTGCACCCAATTCTAAGCCGATCGCCAAAGCTAAACATTCAATCTGCGATCGCTGAATGAGATAAAACGTCTGCTGAAAGAGAGTGACGATCGAAGTTTGCGCCATGGTTTGCCATTGTGAAACGGTGCCAAAAATCTGCTGAACGATCGCGCTGATCACAATCGCAAAGATGACAAACAGCATGATCCAGCTTCCAAGATAGAGAATCCGCCCAACCGTGCCCACGATCGCGCCGTGAGAAAAGAACGATCGATGTTTCATGCTCCGACGATAGGGCAGCCAAATCCAGCGCAAAATGCCCCATCGCTTGTACTGCTGTGAGTAGATATCCAAATCCGGTCCAAACATTAATCCGGCAAACAAAAAGCCACCGGAAGCCAACAGAGTAAGGCTGCTACTTTGAGTCAGTCCGAACGTGGTCGCCGCAACGATCGGCAAACTCCACAAAGTAATGCTGTCATGAGTACGACCAGAAGGCATTGCAACTCTAAAAAGAAATCTGAATCAAATCGTAAACGATTCTGGATTATCTGCTATATTATCTAAATGCAAATGCGCGGGCGATTAGCTCAGTTGGTAGAGCGCCTCCCTTACAAGGAGGACGTCGGGGGTTCGAGTCCCTCATCGCCCATGTACCTCGCGCTTCACGCAGACGCAAACCTGCCTATGTTGGACAGAACCCATCAAAGGACGTTTGTAGAAGTAGCAGATTATGCCAATCTTCCAAGAGTGTACATAGGGATGTGGAGTAAATGAATGCTGCCGATGTTTCTGGCAGATACTCATAGCCTTTACTCAATAGCCTTTACTCGATCGGTGATGCCGTCCCAGCCATCCGAAACTGCGTCCCGCATTTCGACTAAGCCGCTTGAAACATCACTTCTAATGCCTGTATTCGCTCAAAACACAAAGTTCGTCGCATCATAATGCGTTTGAGTTGAGCCGTGAGTGAGCAATGGCAGTGGGGCAGTTCATCAAATTGATGTGGAAATTCGGTTTCAAGTCAGTCCCTAACGTATCCGGGGACGTGAATTTGCTCAATATCTAAGTCTTAATTCTGACACTTTCCTCTTTATGTAGATCACTCTTTTGTAGATCAAATGTCACAGAGAAGCAATTTTTAATATTCGCTTTTTGAGTTCAAAATTGCAGTTAAACTTACAAACTATATCGTCCTTTCGAGAGATATCGCCTTCTATCTCAACTTGTATTATTCGCTTGTTGGGGTGAAGAAGCTTCTAAAGAAGGGTGTTTTAACATCAAGCAAAAAGCGGATGCAAAGAATTAGTTCGTCTTTAGCATTAGCATTTTTCTAGAGAAGCTGAAATAAACACTCCATAAAGTGCAATAAAGTACAATGCTTTGTCACTACATCGATCGAACCAACCAAATTCAAGTTTTGCGAACTAACCGCAGCGCATGGTTTTTTGAGCGTGTAATTTTCCAGAAGAGCAGCTTTTATTTGAAGTGAAGCCTGAGCCTCAATTAAAAATTCATACAGGCGAAAGCATACATTTTATTCTGTCAGACAGAGTTTTTTGTATTCGGCTTTAGCTAAAAAGTAGCCTTTCTGCTCAAACTCACCCGAAATTCTAAATTCAGGAGGAACTTAATGGACACTACAACACAAGTTTGGCTCTGGATGGCTTTTGCAGGGATGGTAATTGGTGCGGTTATTTTTGGTGGCAAGGCGATTGTTAACAGCTTGTTTGATCCGCTCAGAAACATCTTGATCGGGTTGTGGATTTGCTCTTTGATCGTTGAGTTAAAAGAATTTCGGCTGATCGCCGCTGGAGTCGAGACAGCAATCTACCCGATTCTTGACCTTAGCGCTAAAGTCGGCTTGATCACATCTGAAGACATTTGCGCTACATAACAAGGTGTACGTATCATGAATACTCAACAACTTTTGGACAGCCTTCAAGTTACGCGAGGTTCAGCGATCGACTGTCCGATTCCCCCAACGATTCAGCGCTGGCTACATCAAGTTCTCGATCGCCTGCCGCTCAATCTTGAGATTGATTTTTGGGGTCACACCGTCCTGAGTTCTCATCATGCAGATTCAGCCGCGATCGTCTTTCGGATTCGTCATCCCGGCGTTTTGCGAAAGTTATTGCTCAGCCAAGATCCGTTAACGCTAGCCGATGCGTATCTTCAAGGCTGGATTGATGTCGAAGGAGATTTAGCAACCGTACTTGCTTTAGTGCAACAACATCCTCATGCTAGAGTCACCATAAAACAATTCCTACAAGCTTGGATCGAGGCATGGTCACTCCCCAATTTACCTAGCTCAGAGCCATCTCAGGCTTCCTGGAAAACATTGCGGTTTCGGACGCGCGATCGCGATCGTGCAGCCGTTCAGCACCATTACGATGCTGGCAATGAGTTCTACAAACTCTGGTTAGATCCGCAACTGGTGTATTCCTGTGCTTATTTTGAGCATCCTCACATGAGCTTGCAGGACGCACAGGCAGCAAAGCTCGATCGCATTTGCCGTAAACTTAAACTTTCTCCCGGAGAGACTTTACTCGATATCGGGTGTGGCTGGGGATCATTGATGCAGTGGGCGGTGACGCATTATGGTGTCAAGGCACATGGCATCACCCTCAGCAAAGAGCAGTTTGTCTACAATCAAGAGCGGATTACGGCAGCCGGACTCAACCACCAGATCACCGTTGAACTACTGGATTACCGCGATCTGCCCAAAGCACCGCTGTTTGACAAGATTGTTTCGGTGGGCATGGTCGAGCATGTTGGCGCTGAAAACTATCCAGCCTATTTCCAGAACGCCTTAGCTGCTCTAAAACCGAATGGACTCTTTCTCAATCACGGCATTGCGACCCGCGATCGCTGGAATGACAGCAGCATCGGAGAACGGTTTATCGATCGCTATATCTTTCCCGATGGACGACTCACATTGCTCAATACTCAACTAACTGCCGCAGAAACCGCAGGCTGGGAAATTGTAGATGTAGACAATTGGCG